>JBDTFL010000210.1:0-19365 GCA_039937955.1 Polyangiaceae bacterium
TTTCGAGCGTCGAAGCGCCGAAAGATTGGCTCACGCTCGAGTCACGCAGCGATTGGGAGAAAGTCCGCGGGCTGTTGCCAGTCACGCTCGTGGAAGTGAGCTGCGGCGATCACGGCGCGGAAGACGAAGAGAGCGTGCAGATTTCAGCGGACGCAAAAGGTCTGCATGCGGAACAACGAAAGAAGCCGTGCGGAGGACAATGATGAAAAACGTTTTGCTGATTGGACTGCTGTTGATCGTCGGTTGCGGATCGTCCTCGAAGAAATCCGGCGCGATTCCGCCTGGTCCAAACTACAGCGCGACGCCGTGCGCCGACAATTGCGGCGCGGACGCGACGTGCAATGCGGGCTGCACTCCTCTAGGAGCGCCGGGAACGCAGCAGCCGATCAACATGCCTGGGCATTGAGCTAGACGGGCTTCTGGACGCGACCAGGCCTGGTCGCTATTGCGCTCGCTACGAAAGGACTTTGAGTGAGCGGCCGACCAGCACTTCGTTGTGACTTCCGGTTCGATAACCTTGAAGGTCGAGAGTGACGTACGCGAAGCCGAAGTGTTTTCCGGCGCTCACGATTGCGTCGCGCATCTCGAATGCGTTTGCGAGCTCGTCTTTGGAAACCTCGACGCGCGCGATCGCGCCGGAGGCCGTATTTTCGGCCTTTCCGAGCGCATGCCAGCGAACGCGTACTTGTCGTAATCCAAGCTCGTGGAGCTTCGCTTCGAGCCCGCCGATCTGCTCGAGTCGTTCGCGCGTGACGCTGGTGCCGAACGGCAAGCGGCTCGACAAACATGCAGCTGCGGGTTTGTCCCAAACGCCCAGGCCGATCGCTTCAGCGCATGCGCGTACGTCGTTCTTGTTCATCTCGAGCTCGACGAAGGGGCTGCGTACCTTCGCGTTTTTTGCGGCGACCAATCCGGGGCGATGATCACCCAAGTCGTCCAAGTTGGTTCCGTTGACGATGGCGGCCAGCTTCCACTCGATCTGTTTTTGTTCGGCGAGGCGATAGAGCTCCGACTTGCAATAGAAGCAGCGGTCGGTGCCGTTGGCTTGGTAGTTGGGGTCGTCGATCTCGTGTGACTCGACGAGCTCGTGACGCGCGCCGATTTGTTTGGCGACGGCGATGGCGGCTTCGCGTTCGAATGGCGCAAGGCTCGGGCTCACTGCAGTCATGCCGATCGCATTCGCACCAAGTGATTTGTGCGCGAGCGCGAGGATGAGCGCGCTGTCGACACCGCCCGAATAACAAACGAGCGCCGTTCCCATCTCGTTCAAGAGCAGGTCCAGCTTGCTCAAAAGATCCGCTACGCGCGAATCACTTGCAGTTGTCGTCGTCGTCACGTCGGCTCGAAGTGTTTAGCACTTTCGCAGAGGACAATTACTGATAGCATGTTCAGTACATGGTCGCAACTCTCGCCAAAATCCGAGAAAATGAGCCGCTTTCACTCGAAGCGCTTCGTTCGCGATTGTTGCATAGCGCACGTAATTTCGACGCCGCGAATGTCGACCTTCATTCGCGCGGGGACCAGCATGGCGACGTCGGAACCGATCTCGATTGGCCGGAGCTCGCGGACATTCTTCCCGGTGGCGGATTTCCGCGCGGGGTGGTCGAGCTTTCGTCTCCGCATGCGATTGGTGGGTCGACTGCCGTAGCGCTCGCAGCCGTTCGCAGCGCACAAAAAAAATCGGCAACGCAAACGCATCCCAATGCGATCCCCGCGGCGTGGATCGACACGGACGCCACGCTCTATGCGCCAGGTGTTGCGCATGCGGGTGTCGATCTCGCGCGTCTCTTCGTTGTTCGTCTGCCGCGTTCGGAGCTCGGTCGTATTGCCGTGAAGGTCGCGCGCTCGGGTGCGTTCGAGCTGCTGGTGGTAGACGTCGACGCGATCGCAGGCGTCGACGAATCTGCGCAAAAACAAGCCAAAACGACATCATCCTGGACGCCTGCGCGTGGCTCGGCTTCGAAGATGGAGGTCGTGGTTCGCAAGCTCGCGCTCGCCGCCGAAGCGAACGGCATGACCGTGATCTTGATCACGGACGCCAATCGTCATCGTGCAGTTCCGTGGCCGGTGGCGATGCGCCTCGAGCTCGAGCGTCGTCCCGGAGAAATCGGCGTGCGCGTCGCCAAAGAACGTCATGGTCGCATCGGCGCCGAAGCATGGATCTCACTCCACGAGGAAAAGTGAGCAATGCATCGAAGCGCGCGTCGCATTGCAGCCATTTCATTTTCGTCACTGCGCATCGAGCTGGCGCGTGAGCTCGATCCATTTTTGGAGCGTCGTCCTCTCGCGATCGTCATCGCTCGCGACAAGAGCTCGCCCACGAAACAGATCGCCGACGAAGCTTCCATTTTAGGCAACACGCGCCTCGACGAAGTTTCTCGAGAAGCAGCAAGTTACGGGATTTTGCCTGGATTCACGATCGCAGCGGCGCGCGCCAAGTGCGCAGACCTCTCGGTGCGCGTCGTGCTCGAGCAAGCCGTAGAAGAAGCGCTCGCACGCATTTCAGAGCTCGCGCTCGCATTCGGCGCCACCGTTTCGTTCAGCTCGAAAGAGGACACGGTGTGGGCCGACGTCACCGGCTGCGCGCATTTGCACGACGCACGCGACCTCGAGAACGGCGAAAAAAGTTTGGCAGAAAAATTGGAGGAACGGATCCGTGCTCAAAATCATGAAGCTTCAGTCGCTATTGCAGATGGTCCACGCGTGGCTTTGGCGTTCGCGCGGCATGCGCGCACGGCCCGGAAGACGTCGAGTCTTCGTGCGCTCGTCATCCCGCGATCCGCTACGAAACAAGCGATTTTGGCGCTTCCTATAAGTGCGCTGCCGGTCGACGACGCTGCCAAACATTGGCTCTCCAAGCTCGGTCTGAAGAGTGCCGCTGATCTGGCGAAGCTTCCGCGCTCATCGCTCGGTGCGCGTCTCGGATCTCAGTCACGCGATTTATTTTCGTTTCTCGAAGGCGCCGACGTCTCCCCGCTCGATCCGTACAGGCCGCCGCAAACGCCGGTCGAGCGCGTCGATCTCGAATACGGAATCGAGGGCGGCGAGGCGCTCCTCTTCGTCGTAAAGATGCTCGCCACGCGCATGTCGGCGCGCCTCGAGGGTCGCGCGCTAGGTGCAACGGAAGTAGAGCTCACGTTCGAGCTCGACGACGCAGCGAGAAATCGAGCCAAAAAGAAGCGCTCTCGTGTGGTCCGTACCATCGTGCTCGCTGCGCCCATTCGCAACGAGGTCGAGATTTTTTCGGTGCTGCGCGCGCGCATCGAAGCCGCCGAGCGTCGTCGCGAAACCTTCGAAGCGCCCATCCTCGCGGTGGAGCTCGCAGCCACCAAGCTTGCGCGCATGCCATCGCGTGAGCTCGATCTTCTTTCGCGTGAGACGAGCAGTGCTCGCGCGCTGCCGCTGCTCATCGCCGAGCTCTCAGCTGATTTGGGAAAGGAGCACGTCGGAATTTTGGCGCTCGAAAATACGCATCGCTCCGAGTTGCGCGCGAAGCTCGTCCCTGTCGGTGAAAAAAAGATCTCGATGCCCTTGAATGATCAAGAAGACTGCGCCGAGCCTTCGCGTTTTTTGTCTGTACCCATCACCGCCAATGAAATTGAAATCGAGCCAAAATCTAGACTCATTTCGCGATCAGCGTGGATCGAATGGTGGAAGGAAGACAAGGACGGCGAGGGGAGCGCGCACGATTGGCGAGCCGCGTGGTCACCTCAGATCGGCGCAACTGCATGGATCGACGTCGACCTCGCGTCCGGAAAACAAATCATCCGAGGTTGGGAATGAGCAGCGCCATCACGAAGAACGACTACGTAGAGCTCACAGCCAGCTCCAACTTTTCATTTCTCCAAGGCGCATCCGCTCCCGATCGAATCGTCGCGCGTGCCGACGAGCTCGGCTTCGATGCTGTTGCCATCACTGATCGCGACGGGCTCTACGGCGCGGTGCGCGCATTCGACGAAGCAAAGACCCGCGGTATCAAGCTGATCGTCGGATGTGAGCTCACGATTGGCACGAAAGCCCCATTTTCAAGCCTAACCGTGCTCTGCGAGAACCATGTAGGATACACGAATCTCTGCCGCATCCTCACCAAGAGCCACGCGCCTTGGAACAAAAGCAAATCGAAAGAGAGTGAGCCTGGACGACCGCGCAACGTGTACGCCGGCATTGCTCTCGAAGACGTTTGTACGAACGCCGAAGGTTTGTGGGCGCTCGTTCATGAACCTCGACAATCACTTGCTTTGATCAAAGAAGCGTTCGGCGATCGCGCCAGCATCGCGCTCACGCGTCATCTCGTTGCAAGTGACCGTGCCCGCGCACGTCGAGCGCTCGACGCCGAAAAGAAATACGGCGTTCCCATCGTCGCGGTGAATCGCGTTCGCTACGCCGACGCCGCCGACAAACCTTTGCTCGACGTCACGCACTGCATTCGTGAGGGTATGACGATCGACCGCGCGGGCCGCAGCCTGTCGCCGAACTCCGAGGCTTGTCTCAAATCCGACGAAGACATGAAGCGCGTGTTTTTTCGGCTTCCCAGAGCGATCGCGCGCACGCGTGAGATCGCCGATGCGTGCACGTTTCGTCTCGACGAATTGAAATACAAATTTCCGTGCGAGCTCGATTCACCCGCGTTCGACGGTGAGACGGCCGACCAAGCGCTGCGTCGTCTCACGTACGTCGGCGCGCGCGGAAAGTATCCGAACGAGATTCCGGAGAAAGTCGTTTCCCAAATCGAGAAAGAGCTCGCGGTTATTTCCGAGATCGGAGTCTCTCCGTATTTTTTGAGCACGCAACAGATCGTCCAAATCGCCAAAAGCAAAGACATCCTCTGCCAAGGGCGCGGCAGCGCAGCAAACAGCGCCGTTTGTTATTGCCTCGGCATCACCGCGATCGATCCGACAAGGTCGAATCTTTTGTTCGAACGATTTTTGTCGGTCGAGCGACGCGAGCCACCCGACATCGACATCGACTTCGAGCACGAGCGCCGCGAAGAAGTAATCCAAGAAATCTACAAAATCTACGGACGCGACCGCGCCGCCATGGTCAGCGAAATCATCTGTTACCGCGGAAAATCAGCCTTACGAGACGTCGGCAAGGTCTTCGGGCTCTCGCTCGAGCAAACGGAACGATTGTCGGGAACCGTGTCGTGGTGGGACGGCCCGAGCATCGTCGACGAGCCACGTTTGCGCGCCGCCGGTTTCGATCCGAACGATTCGCGCATTCGCATGACGCTCGAGTGCGCGCGACGCATCCAAGGGTTTCCGCGTCACCTTTCCATTCACGTGGGCGGCTTCGTTTTGTCGGCCGACGCATTGGAACGCGTTGCGCCCATCGAGCCCGCGACGATGGAAAATCGAACCGTCATTCCTTGGGACAAAGACGATTTGGACAGTCTCGGTTTTTTCAAAGTGGACGTTCTCGGTTTGGGAATGCTCACCGCAATTCGAAAAGCGATCGACATGGCCTCGCTTCGCGACGCGCGTTTGAACGGCGCTACGGCCATCGATCGGCTCGCGCAAATTCCATCGGAGGATCCGGTTGTGTACGACGCGCTCTGCAAAGCAGACACGGTTGGCGTGTTTCAAATCGAGAGTCGCGCGCAAATGGCGATGCTGCCGCGCCTCTTACCAAGACGATTTTATGACCTCGTCGTAGAGGTCGCGATCGTACGACCCGGCCCAATTCAAGGGGGAATGGTGCATCCGTACCTGCGTCGCCGAAACAAAGAGGAGCCCAGCAAAGCGCCGCATCCGATCTTGGAGCCCATCTTGGAACGAACGCTCGGCGTGCCGCTTTTTCAAGAGCAAGTGATGCAGATCGCGATCGTCGGTGCCGGCTACAGCGGTGGTGAAGCCGACCAATTGCGTCGCGACATGGCCGCGTGGAAACGAAATGGAAAGCTCGCCCGTCACAAGGACAAGCTGCTCGCTGGTTTCGAAAGAAATGGAATCGCGAAAGAGTTCGGCGAGCGGCTCTACGCGCAGGTTCAAGGCTTTGGCGAATACGGATTTCCGGAGAGTCACGCGGCGAGCTTCGCGCTGCTCGTTTATGCGAGCTCGTGGCTGAAAGTGCATCATCCTGCGGCATTCGCGGCGTCGCTCGTGAACAGTCAGCCGATGGGATTCTATTCGGCGAGCACGATCCTCCAAGATGCGAATCGTCATGGAGTTGAGATCCGATCGATCGACATTCAAAAGAGCGATTGGGATTGTACGTTGGAAGAAGACGCACCGGATTCGCCTCCGGCCATTCGCGTGGGCCTGCGCCAAGTGAACGGGCTAGGTGAAGAGACGGGTCTGCGAATCGAGATCGCCCGTAAAATGCAGCGTTTTTCGAGCATCGCAGATGTCGTCACGCGAGCGAATCTCGAACGCGCAGAAGTGGAAGCGCTCGCAGAGGCTGGTGCATTCGGAAAAGATCGTCGAGGTGCTTTGTGGAAAGCGCGCGCGGTCACCGATGGCGGTCTCTACAAAGATGCGAGCGTCGCGGAGACCACACCCGAGCTTCCGCCGCTCACGCGCGCCGAGCAGCTCACGCTGGATTACGAACGCACGGGCATGTCGGTGAAAGATCATCCGATGCGACTCGCGCGTCCGCAGCTCGCGCGTTCGGTGAAAAATGCGCACGAGCTCATGAACGCAAAACACGGCGAGCGCATCACGGTTGCCGGTCTCGCTATCTGTCGTCAACGTCCAGGCACCGCGAGTGGCGTCGTGTTCATCACGCTCGAAGACGAGCTCGGTTTCTTGAATTTGATTTTGTGGTCGCGCGTGTTCGAAGAATTTCGCTATGTCGCCACCACCAGCTCGATGCTCGTCGCGTACGGAAAAGTTGAACGCGCCGCTGCGTCTGCCGAGGTCGTCTATGTCGTCGTCGATCGTCTAGAACCCTTATTTTTGCGGGATTCCAGAGTTCAATCGATGAGCCGCGACTTTCACTAAAAAGCCGAGCTACGCGAGGGCGTCCAGGACGACAATCACTGCGAAAAATTCTGCGTCGACCACGTGTTGCCCGCGCCGGTCGCGAAACCGCAGTCCACCATGCTGAGCCAGTCCGCGCTCATGTTCACGTAGTGCCCGCACTCGGGCCCCGACATTCCGTAGTAATCGCATTTTGCGCAGTCGGGTGTGTAGGCGCCGCTGCACGCTGCGCAGCCCGAGCAGTTCGATTGATCTTTCTCGGCCCACATCGAGTCGAGACACTTCACGACGCCGGAAGCGGTGACGCCTTGGCCTTCACATTCGTCCTGCGCGTTGCCATCGCAGACGGCGCGCGGTGTCGTGATGTTCCAAGCTTGGTGCGGGCTGTTCGCGGCTTCGTCGGACGTCGCTTGGTGATCGACGCACGTGTCGATTCCGGCGCCGGTCCAAACGGTGAGCGCAGCGTGGCCTTGCGTTGCGCGAAGCCGATTGATCTCGTTGATGCACGCGGTGCGCGCGGCGCCAAAGCCGTCCGGCGATGTGATCGGCAGGATGTCGGTGCTGCTGCCGGAATCAACGGGGGTACTGCCACTGTCGGTCGTCGTCGATCCACTGTCTTTCTTCTTCACCGTTCCGGAATCGTCGGTGGCGTTCGTGCCGCCGTCGTCCGATATTCCGGCGTCGTCGTCGGTGCCGATGCCGCTTTCGTCCGTCGTCGAGCTACACGCTGCGGCGAGAAGAACGAAAGCCGAAATACAGCCGTATTTGAACAAACGCGACGTATGCATCACGCCTCAAGATAGCAGAAGTTTTGCCCGGTAGGAGAGCCGAGCCGCCCAGCTATCAGGCGACGGCGACGTTTTCGCGCGCAGCTTCGCGAGCCGCATTTGCCGCTGCAGTGGGCGTAGAAGCAGATTTCTTCTGAGCGATCTCGTTGACGCGCACACTCACCATCTTCGACACGCCCGATTCCGGCATTGTCACGCCGTAGAGCACGTCGACTTCTTGCATCGTGCGTTTGATGTGCGTGATCAAGATGAACTGCGACCGATCTGTCATCGAGCGAACGAGCTCGTTGTAACGTGTGACGTTCGCTTCATCGAGCGGCGCGTCGACCTCGTCCAAGATGCAGAACGGGGAGGGCTTGATCTGGAAGATCGCGAAGATGAGCGAGACTGCAGTGAGCGCTTTTTCTCCGCCGCTCATGAGCTCGATGCTCGACAATTTCTTTCCCGGCGGCTGCGCGAGAATGTCGATGCCCGTTTCGAGCATGTCTTCCGGATTGGTGAGGCGCAGCGAAGCGCGACCACCGCGGAACATGCGCGGGAAAATTTCCTGGAACTTCTGATTCACCTGTTCGAACGTGTCTGCGAAGAGACGCCGCGATTCCTTGTTCATCTGCGCGATCGCGCGTTCGAGGTCGGCGAGCGCCTTCTCCAAATCGGCTTTTTGCGTCGTGTAGAACGTAAAGCGCTCTTCGGCTTCATTGAGCTCACGAACGGCTTCGAGATTCACGCTGCCCATGCGATCGAGCAGGTGAACGAGCTCGGCGATGCGGCCGCGCGTCTCTTCGTCCGGCGGCGGACGCATGTGAAAGTCTCCGATGACGCGCGCGAGAATGAGGCCGCGAAATTTCTCCGCGACGCCTTCGCACAAGTGCTGCATCGCGATCTCGCGCTCGCGCAAAGCCATTTCATGGCCTGCGAGATCTTCTTTTGCGAGATCGGTTTCGGCGCGCAAATCTTTGAGGTTCGCTTCGCGCTCGCCCAAATCTGCGCGGAGCTTGTCGTAGCCGGTCTTCGCTTGGAGAAGCGTGTCTTCCGCTTCTTTTGCAGCAGCGAGCGTGACGAACAGCTCTTCGCGGTGCGCGTAAATATGCGCGACCGTTTCGCCAAGCGTGCGTGCAATCGTGATGATCTCGTCGCTCATGCGCTTGTGACGCTCACCGAGCTCTTCGATGCTGCGCTCGAGACGCGTCATCGTTCCGCGTGCCGAGAGCAGACGCTCACGCGCCGAAGCGAGATGAACTTTTCGTTCCGTAACGAGCTGACGTTGCGCGTCGACTTGCTCTTGCCAGTCCGCAACTTGAACGACTGCCGTTTCGAGCTCGAGCGTAGATTGCTCGAGCACCAAACGCGCACTTTCGAGTGTGACTTGCGCTGCAGCGCGTTCGCCTTGCGCCTCGTCGAGCGCAATGGCGAGCTCGGCGGTTTCACCGTCCAACACCGCCAAGCGACGTTCCGCCGACGCGATTTCCGTTTCGACCGAACGCACGTCACGCTCTGCAGAGACGAGCGCGAGCTCACCGTTGTGTGCAGCTTGGCGCGCGCGATCCAGCGCGTTTTGTGTCTCTGAAATCGAAGAGCGCAACGCTTGATGACGACCTAGCGCTTCGCTCACCAAATCGTCGTGATGAACGACCTCGGTCTCGAGCGCGCGCATCTCGTGACGTGCTTCGAGCATGCCGGCCGCGACCTCTTCGCCGGTTCCGCCAGAGATGCGTCCATCCGGGAAAAACACGGTTCCCGCACGCGTGACGATGATGGTGTCCGGCGTCTCTTCGAGCGCCAAACGCGCCTCGAGCGAATCCGACACGACGAGCGCATCACCGAACAGCGCGCGCACGAGCGACTCGTCTTCCGTCGCGTACGAAACGAGATCCGCAATGCGCGGGAAGCTCGATTGAGTTGCGCTCGCGCCGGAAACACGACGCGGGTGGAGCGGGATGATCGTCGCGCGACCGTTCTGCGCTTCGGCCAAGGCTTCGAGGAGCTCGGCGCCACGCTCTGAATCGCGAACGACGACATCGTTCAAACGACCACCAAGCAGACCTGCAACGGCTTGCGCGAGATCTTGCGGAACGTCGATTCGCTCGGCAGCGAGGCCGCAAATCGTCGCGTCGCCGGTCGCGAGAAGCGACTTCACGCCGTCGCCTGCGCCATCCATGCGCGTCAAAACTTCTTCGAGCGCGTGCAGGCGCGATCGCTTTTTCGCGAGCTCGTTCTTCGCGTCGTCGAGTGCGCGCTCGCTCGCCGAAATCTCACCGCGCAGATTTGTGAGCTTTTCTTCGGCTTGGGCGCGTTCTTCTTCGGTCGTGACTTTACCGCTGCGAATTTCTTCCAGCGCGAGCAGCAGCTCTTGGAGCTTCTCGGCGTTTTCGTTTTTCTTCTGCTCGAGGTCGGTGTGCTCGGCGGTGGTGCGCTCGATGCGGCGTTCCATTTCCGCGTGACGACGATCGAAGCCCGACAATTCGGCTTCCGCTTTCGCGATCGCCGAGCTGGCCGACGAACTCGCATTGCGCGCATTCGTCTCCAAAATTTTCACGGCGTTGAGCTCGCTGGCGAGGCCGACGAGCTTCTCGTCTTCGGCCGCCATCTCTTCCGCGCGCGCTTCTTCTTCCATCGCGTGCGTTTCGACCTGCTCGGTGATGATCGCGCGCTCGCCATCCAAACGTGAGCGCTCTTGCTCGACGGCGCTTGCGTCCGCTTCGATCTCCGCCTCACGCGTTTGCAGATGCGTGATCTTGTCCTTGGCGCGGTCGATCGCCGCTTCCTGCGTGCGAACCGCGTTTTCTGCGGCAAAATGAGTGTTTTGCGCGCCTTCCAAAACTTCTTCCGCGCTCAGGGCTTCTTGACGAGCAGCGTCTAGCTCCGCTTCACGCGTTGCCAGGTTGGTGCGCGCGCGATCGAACTCGTCGGTGCAGCGTGCAACTTCCGCGGTCTCCAATTTCGTCCACGCCGTGAGCTCGAGATATTTGTGCGAGGCTTCGTAGAGCTGAAGATCCTCGACCTCGTTTTTGTACGAAAGGTAACGCTCGGCCTTCGCGGCTTGGCGTTTGAGTGATCCCAAATTGCGATCGATCTCCGAAACGATGTCGCCGACGCGCAGAAGATTCTGCGTCGTCATCTCCATCTTCCGCTCGGCCTGCTTCTTACGTGATTTGTACTTTGTGATGCCGGCCGCTTCTTCGATGAGCATGCGGCGGTCTTCCGCCTTTGCGCTCACGATCAGGCCGATTTTGCCCTGTTCGACGATCGAGTACGCCTTCGTTCCGACCCCGGTTCCGAGAAACAAATCGGTGATGTCTTTCAAGCGGACATGCACTTTGTTGATCAAATATTCGCTCTCGCCCGAACGATGCAGGCGGCGCGTGACGGCGATCTCCGGATAGTCGCGATACTCGAGCGGAAGATCGTTGATGTCGTCGTTCTCGAACGCGAGCGTGACCTCGGCGAACTCGTGGGCCGCGCGGGTTTCGGATCCGTTGAAGATGACGTCTTCCATGCTGCGACCACGAAGATGCTTGGCGCTCTGCTCGCCCATGCACCAGCGAATCGCGTCGACGATGTTCGACTTGCCGCAACCGTTCGGTCCGACAATGCCCATCACATCGTGGTCGAAGCTGATGACCGTTCGATCGACGAACGATTTGAACCCGACCAACTCGAGCTTCTTGATTTTCATCGTGTCTTCAGTGCCTTTAGGAGAGCTGGAAAACGAGCGGCGCTTGCCTCGACGCCATCTGACCACGGTGACATCATGTAGCGCGTATGGTCACGTGATGTAGGGTCACGCAAACCTACGATGCAGCGACGTTTTCTGCAAGGTGATTCCTTGACAGCGCCCACCCTGAGCTTGTTTTTCCGGCGGGTCGTCCATGCGCCTGCGTACATCGGCTCGGCATCGCGGAGATCGTTAGCATGCTCACGAGTTTGCGCTCCGAGGACGCGGTCGATTTGTCCACAGGTTGAGCGCAGCTTGCCGACGTCGCCGTTCGCGTCCTCTACTTTAGAGGGGTCCAACGGACCTTGCTTGACACCAGGGGCCGCGGGTCATACCGATGCGCACTCCATGCCGACCTATGAATACGCGTGCTCGAGCTGCGGCCATAAGTGGGAAGATTTTCAGAAAATCTCGGCTGACCCGGCCAAAGAGTGCCCGAACTGCCATCAGCAGACCGCTCAGCGCCAGATCAGCGGAGGCAATTTCATTTTGAAGGGTGGCGGTTGGTATGCCGACCTTTACTCGTCCTCGTCCAAGAAGAGCGCGTCGGGCGAAAAATCCGGCGAAAAGTCGGAGAAGCCGAGCGGATCGGCGGACACCTCGGCAGCATCGAAACCAGCTGAAAAGTCGGGCGAAAAATCGGGCGGTGGCGAGACGAAATCCGAGACGAAGAGCGCCGCGCCGCCGCCGGCCACGACGCCGTCATCAGGAAAATCCGACTAGCGCCGAGCCAATCGCGGTTTTCGCGCTTCTCTATTTGAAGACCAGACGACGCACGTCCTCTGCGCTCACCGCCAGCTCGGTAGCGAGGCGCGCAAACACGAGATCGGTGACCCTTCCGCGCGGCGGATTGGCGATGGCATCGAGGTGGTCGAGCCAAACGATGGCATCCGCACCGTGCGGCAGATCGCTTCCGATCCGCTCGAATTCGGCTCGATCCGTCACCGCGATTTCCTTTTTTCCGGCTAGCCAACGCTTCACGACAAGCACGCCGCGCGTCAGCTCGTGAAAGCGCGATGTGGCTTCCATCCACGGCGCGACGTGGGTCGGGTCGGAGGTCGCGCAGGAAAGTGCGGCGAGCTTCGCGTCGATCTCGAGGAGCGGCAGCTCGTCGATCTCTCGGAGCGCTCCCGGAAACCGCGCCGCCAGCTCGGCCATCCATTCTTTGGGATCGGTCGTCGGCGATTCGATCGCCAAAATGCGAAGGCGCCGCATCTCCATGTATTTTACATGCAAATCGAGCAGCGCTTTTTGCGAGATGGCCATCGGACGAATGCAAGCTGAGCGATGGGACGCCAAATCGCAAGGCCGCTCGCAAGGCATATCGCGCCGTTCATTGCGCAATGATCGGTGGCGCAGGGTGGCGGGAACGGTGCGAGGTGGATACCATTTGAGAGGGAGCCCGCCGTGACTGACCGTAAGCGAGACAACGACGAGCTCGAAAGACAGCTCGAAGCCGCGGACCTGGAGATCCTCGCGGCGCTCGAGAAGCGGGCGAAGCTTGCGCGTGAGGCGGGAGAGAAACGCAAAAGCGATAGCTCAGCGGCCGTTGCACTGGGTGAGCGCGCGCGGCTCGATGCGTTGCTTGCGCGAGCCCAAGGTGATTTACCGGACGGCGACGCAAGAGCCATTTTTCAGATGATTTACGCGACATTTGCTCCTCTTGAAGCAGCGCGTGCGGTGTTCGTTGGTCCCGAAGGCGGCCTAGCGCACATGGCGGCGCGCTCGCGGTTTGGTGGAGCGAGCGCCTTCATCGCGATCGAAAATGTGCAAGCCGCCGTCGAAGAGGTTGTGCGCGGTCGCGCCGACTTCGCGCTCGTGCCGCTCGAAACGAAATCGATGGGACCGGTGCAAGCCACCATCGAAGCGTTGCGATCGAGCGATTTGAAAATCGTCGGCTCGCTCGAGATGCCCGTTACGCTCGACTTGATGAATCGCACCGGAAACGCGGCGGACATCGAGAAGGTGTACGCCACCACGACAGATCGCGCGCTCGCGCAACGCGCGCTTGGCGCACCTGGTGGCACTCAGGGCGGAAGTCAGAGCGGCGCGTCGTCCGTTGCGCCGCCGTCGTCGTCACGAGCGCAGCTTCAAGTCCTCGAAGTGAAATCGCCGCTGGTCGCGTGTCAGTTCGCAAAAGAAGATCACGGAGCTGCCGCGCTCGTTGCCGAATCGGTCGGAGCCGCAGCTGGCCTTTTGGTTGCACGCCGTAGCGTCGGCGACGTTCCCGATGATCGCGTGCGCTATGCGGTCGTCGGTGCGCGTCCTCCTGCCCGAACCGGCGAAGATGCAACGGCGCTTGTTTTCTCGGTAGAAGACAGCCCCGGCGCACTTCTTCAAGTGCTCAGTCAATTCTCGGAGCGCGGCATCAACGTGATCAAAATTCATTCGCATCCGGTGCCAGGCGCAGGTTGGTCGTATCTGTTTTTCGTCGAAGTTTGGGGACACGCGACCGATCGCTCGCTCGTCACTGCGTTCGACGAGGTCCGGCGCCGCACGAAAATTTTCAAGGTGCTCGGTTCTTACGCAGCGCACTGAAGTCGGCAAATGCAAGCACCTCGTTCAATTTGGATCGACGAAGCGCAGACCACGGTCGACTCTCCGACGAGCAGCGACAAGCTCGCTGCATCGTTTCGCTTGACGGTACTTCTCGCGGCGGCAGGTCGTGACGAAGAAGCGGATCGCATCGGCTCCGAAATGCGACGCGCGGCTCTGCGATCGGGGGCGGGAAAAGGTTGGAGCGAGGTCGCGCTCGCGTGGATCGCACTGTCGGCCGACAACGACGCTGGCGTTCACGCGCATGTCTCCGCGGCTCGTGCAGCATGTGCGCTCGAACGCGACGCGGCGAGCGCGCGCTCGTGGATCGACGTCATCGCGATGATGCATGCGCGCCGACTCGGTGGCGACGCGCAGGAAGAAATCGCGCAAGCGCTCTCCGACGCAGAAGACGCGATTCGGCTTGAAAACAAGGCGCATTCGCAATCGCTCATTCGCTTGGAACAAGGTTGGACGGCACTGGCCGCCGACGATTTGGAAGCCGCGCGCGCCAACATTTCTGGCGCAATCGACGATCTCGAAAAAGCTGGAATGATCCGCGACGCAGGCCGCGCGATGATCGCATGGGCGGAAGCACTCGCAGTTCGTGGTGACGCAACGTCTGCAAGCTGGCTCGCGCGCGCGCAAACGCTGCTCGGAAAAACGGCCACGTGGCGAGATCGCATTCAGCTGCATCGCGGATTTATTGCGCGCGGTCGTCGCATCATCGACCGCGTCATGAGCGATCCGGCAGCGTCACGCGTCGAGGCGTTCGAGCGCGCGCGCGGTGCGGCCGTTGCAGCAATCGCCAACGCCGTCGATCTCGTGGACGCATCACTCGCTGCAGCGACAGTCGATTCCGAAAAAGCGAACGCCGCTCACGTGACGAGCGCTCTCGATCGCGTGCAACAGGCGACCTTCGCGGTTCGCGCGAGCACCGGCCCCGCGATCGTCGGGCTCGATCGCGTCGCGCGCGATCTCGTCGATCTGGTCGGGGCGGCTCTCGTCGAACGCGAAAGGCTCCACGGACTCTTGGACGCGTTCGGCGAGATCGACGGCGTTACCGACCGCGCAGAGCTTCCGCGCATTGTCGCCGCGCTGCTCGGACGCATGCTCGAATGCGATCGCGTCGTCGTCGCGCTCGTCGAGGGCGGCGAATATCGCGACGTTGCGCATTGGGGTGAGAACGCGGAATCAGCTGATTTTCGAGGCGCAATCGCGAAATCAATCAAGGTCGACAGCGACGCACCCGCACGCCGAAAAAGCGAATCACCGGCCATCTCGCGCGCCGAAGGAAAACCGCGCGGCGCGGAGCTCGTCGTTCCCATTCGCTCGGGCGCGCTTCGCGGCGCCATCTACGTCGACAAGCTGAAACGCTCCGGACAATTTCGCGACGAAGATTTTCAGTTCGCCTCGGTCGTCGCCGAATCGTTCGCTCTCGCGCGCGGTCGGCTCGACGCACGTGAGCAAGAGCGCTCGCTCCACCAAAAGCTCACCGTCACCACCGACGCCATTCAAGAAGGCCTGGTGGCGTGCGACGAAAACGGTGTCGTCACCACCGCGAACGCCGCTGCTGCGCGGATGCTCCGCGTTCCCACGAGCGAGCTCGTCGGAATGAAGCTCGAGCGAAACCCGAGCCTCGGGCCACTGGCCGCACAGCTCGCGCGCAATCCCCGACTCGACGGCACCGTCGTTCGTCTCGCGCACGCGAGCTTCGTCGTCAGCTCGCGACCGATGTCTACCAGCGGGACGTCGAACGGATTCGTCGCCACGTTGGTGGAGCTCGAGAGAGCCCAAAAAATAGCTCAAAAAGTGACCGCAACACGATCTCGCTACACGTTTCGCGACGTCGTCGGAGACAGCCCGCCACTACGCGCTGCCGTTGCTGTCGCCATGCAAGCCACCACCATCGACGCCAACGTTCTCATCACCGGCGAGAGCGGCACCGGAAAAGAGGTCGTCGCACAAGCCATTCACAGCGCCGGTCCGCGATCGCAAGAGCCCTTCGTCGGCATCAACTGCGCGGCGCTCCCTCATGATCTTTTGGAGGCCGAGCTCTTCGGATACGAGCGCGGTGCATTCACCGGCGCGCGCGCCGAAGGCAACGTCGGCAAGTTCGAGCTCGCGGCCGGTGGGTCGATCCTGCTCGACGAAATCGGCGACATGCCGCTCGGCATGCAAGCCAAGCTTTTGCGTGTTCTCCAAGAGCGCGTCGTCACGCGTCTCGGCGGTTCGAGCGAGCGTCCGGTCGAGGCCCGCGTCATTGCAACCACGCATCGCGATCTCGAACAGCTCGTTTCTGAGGGCAAATTCAGGCTCGATTTGCTGTTTCGTCTGCGCGTGCTCTCCATCGAGCTGCCACCGCTTCGCGAGCGCTCGACCGACATCGCGCTGCTCGCACAAGGCTTCGTTCTTCGTTTTGCGGAGCAACAAAATAAATCGGTGCGAGAGATTGCTCCGAACGTGCTCAGCGATCTCGCGGCGTACGCGTGGCCGGGCAATGTGCGCGAGCTCGCGAACGTGATCGAGTCGGAGGTGAGCTTGGCCTCGTCCGATGCAACGGTGCTCACGCGGATTTCGTCACGCCTCGGCGCGCGCACGTCGCACTGGAGCCTTCCGCCAGCCGGCGAATTTCCGATACCGTCGCGCGTACCGGCGTCACTATTGCCGTCGATCGCACCGAGCGGAGACGCGCCGATTTTGCCGTTGGTGGAGGTGGAGAAGCGTGCATTTCTTCATGCGCTCGCCAAATGCGACAACAACGTGGCGCGTGCTGCAGAGGCGCTCGGCGTTTCGAAGGTCACGTTTTACGCGAAGCTGCGCGGCTGGCATCTGCACCCGAAGGATCGCGAGTCGTCGCAAGACGTGTCGCCGCCTTCCTCGTCGCTGTCGTCGAGCGAATCGGAAACGCGCGTTCGCGAAGGCGGCTCGAGCCCCCCTCCGACGCGTCGCTCGTCGGATTGAGCGTTAGCGTACGCTTACGTTAGTGCGCGCTTACGCTTGCGTAGAGCGGCGACGATTGGCAAAAACAAGAAGGCAAGGGGATCGCTGGATCCCGCGGTATTTACGGCAGATCGACAGCTGCAGCCGCTGCTGCTGGATGATGGTAAAGGAACGCTCGCATCGGTCGCCGCATCCAAATCGGGCGGGACGACGCTGCAGGCGCCGAGACACAAGCAGGAGGTGGGCTGCGATCCGAGGCGCGCGCACACGTTCGAGGGGCAGTCTTGATTCGTGGTGCAACGCGCGCCGAAATCACCGGCCGAGAGACCGTTCAGCGTGCAGTGGCCTGGACCGGCGGGCGATGCGGGGCAGTCGAAACCGGCGCCGCATTGCGTGGGGTCGGTGCACGATCCGCTGCAGACATTTTTGGGTGGTGCGTTGGCGGGATCGATCGCGGCGCCAGCATCTGCCGCAGATGCGATTAGTGGTGCGATGAAGCTAGCTTGATAGGCGTCGACGCGCGCGTTCTCTGCGAACGTCGTGCAACCAGGATCGCCGAACGACGTGACGCCGATCAGCGATCCATCGAGAAAAATAGGTCCGCCGCTGTCGCCGTCGCATGACATGGACGGGCTCGGCGTAATCTTGAACGCGTCGGGATCGATGTTGGCGATGATCGCGGTGCCGCTGCGTTTGGTGCCGATGCCTCCGCCGTCGTCGGTGTTGCTGATGCCGAAGCCGACCACGCTCACGCTCTTTCCGACGTCCCCCGCGGCAAGCGTTCCGATTGCGACCGGCGGGGCCGAGGCCGGTGAATCGAGAACGAGCAATGCGAGATCACCGCCGCCGTTTCCGCCGTCGTAAGCGGCAGGCGTGACGACGCGCGTGACGGCATGGGCCTCGCCGTTGCCGGTGACAGCTCCGCCGAAGAAAACTTCGTATGGCTCGCCGGGGCGATGTCCCAAGAAACAGTGCGCGGCCGTGAGCACGACTTGAGGCGCGATGAGAACGCCGGAACAAAAAGGCGCGAGCGTGTCGTCGCAGTGAACCCGGCGCGGGCCGACAGCAACGACGGCGACGTCGCCAACGTCTGCGTCTCCCGAGACGATCGCACTCGAAATACGCTTGTTTTCAGCCTCATTCGCGTTCGATGTGCAGGCTGCGACTCCGACGACGAAGAACGCGCACGCTATGAATTTTTTCACGGTGCACCCGAATCTTGAAGCGAAGCGATGCGCGCCTTCATTCGAGCTTCGCGAACGCGAATCGCCTCCGCGCCCGCGGTGTCGCCCTTCGTCTCTGCGGCGGCAGCTTGCTTCTCGAGCACCGTCACCTGATCGCTGAGCATCTCGACGTCGCGCGCGCGCTGTTTTTCGGAGACCGAATCGTCCATCGGCAGCGGAACGATCGGAGCGGGAATCGCGCTGAGCGGCGGCGGATGCGCAGAATCGAAAGGCGACGCGCTCGAGCTCGGCGTCGTCGTCGGTAGCGGCGGTTGTCCACTGGCAGTGGCGATCGGCAACGCTCCATTCCAATCTGCGCCGTGCAGCGTGGAATCTGCAGCCTCTGCGGAATCGGCAACGCGTTCGTCGTTCGCTTTGGGAAAAAAAACGGATTTCCGCGCGGCAAGATAAAGCGCAAACGATCCGAAGACGACCGCCAAAAGTATCAAAGCCAAACGGCGATCGTTCACAGCGTCACGATCTTCCACGCGTCGTTCACGAGCTCGAGCCGCGCGATGACCTTTTTTTCTTTGCCGTCGGCCGAGAGGCGTACGTCGATGAGACGAGCGTTCGAATCACGGCCGTCGGGGCGCATGTTCTCCGAGCCGAGGAATTTCATTCCGTGCGATTTCGCTTCGTCGAGCGAAGCAGCGCAGCCAAGCGTCGCGATTTCCTTCGCGAGCGCACCGCCAGTATTCGCAGTAATTCCCGGGCAATCGCCGTTTCCGAGCGCCGTGAAATATTTCGCGGTCACGTCCTCGGGCGAAAATGGCGGTGATGCTTGCGGCGCGGGTTTCGAGCACGCGAGCAGTCCGAAAAAAATCAGCGCGGCCGATCGCATCGACGTCTCAGCATATCTGGAAGAGGCGATTGGCGAATCAGTCGTCGCAGACTCAATCGTGACTGGTGCCGGCGCACGACGGCGCGAACGCAAAATCGTCGACGCAGGCGGAGAACTCGTCGTCGCACCACACGCTCGCGACGCTGTGTCCGTTGCGCACGCACTGGTCGTGATTGTTGCAGTCGGCTGTGAGAACTTGGTTGCCCGACGAGCAGTCGGCGCCGCAGCGTCCGTAGCAGTCACCCGCTTCGTAGACGTAGGCTTTATGATCTTGCGTCGAGGTGATCCAGTTGTTGTTCACCAAGTAATACGTGGAGCCGCCCCAACGTGATCCGACGAGCGAAACCGACGTCGTTTTCGCATTCCAGTCGTTGTAGCTCCAGTCGTCGTGCGTCGCGTATTG
>JBDTFL010000211.1:0-4877 GCA_039937955.1 Polyangiaceae bacterium
CGCTGAACGATGCGGCGTTTCGCACGTTTTCGTATCAGGCCAATCTGGCTTTCCAGATCGGTTGGGGCGCTCGCATTTTCATCACGCGATCGCTCGCGCTCAATTTCGGTACCGCTCTGGCGATCTACAACGCTCACGAGGAGAATACGGCGGTCGCTACGACCGCGGCCGCGCGCGCCGATACGACGACTTGGTACGGGTCGTCGGCGATTCAGTTCGATTTGACGACGCGAGCTGCATTCGAGGTGTTTTTTTAGAGCGTTTTCGATTTTTGAATTTTTCGTGATCCAACGGCCGAGCATGACGGTGGAAAGGCGCGACGTTGCGACGCCCGTTCGCGGGACCGAAGGGAACCCGTCCCGCGCGGAGACATTCGACGCTTCCCAGACGCGGCTGCGCGCCATCGTGGATCGTGATTACGAATTTCTCTGGCGCTCGCTGAGGCGCATCGGCGTGCAAGCAGGATCGGTGGAGGACGCAGCGCAAAAAGTGTTGCTGGTCCTCGCGCGGCGTCTCGGTGAAATCAAACCGGGCTCCGAAAAAGCGTTCTTGTATCGAACCGCAGTGAACGTCGCGCGTGAGGATCGTCGGACGATCGCACGTCGGCACGAGCTTCTCGCCGGCGACGCGCTCGAAGAAATTCCAAGCGGCTTGCTCGACCCGGCCGAGCAGCTGGACGAAGCGCGCGCGCGCTCGCTGCTCGATCGCGTGCTCGAAGCGCTCGATCCGGATCTGCGATCGGTGTTCGCGCTGTACGAGCTCGAAGAGCTGACGATGGCTGAAATTGCCTCGATTTTGGATCTCGCGGAAGGCACTGTCGCATCGCGATTGCGGCGCGCGCGCGAAGAATTTCGGACCATCGCAAAACGTTTCGAGCGAGGTTCGACATGAGCGGCCCCGTGCGCCTTCGCGAAGGTGGGTCTGCGCTCGAACGCGAGCTCACGTCGTCGGCAGACATCGACCTGCCCGTCGACGGTGCGAAGCAACGCGCGTTCGCCACGCTCGGAATCGTCGCAGGTGCATCGGTGGCACCGGCCGTTGCGACCGCCGCAGTCAAACGTGCGCTCTTCGGACTCCACATTTCGAGCACCGTAAAAATCGTGAGCGTCGTTGCGCTCGCATCTGCGACGGCGATCGGCGGTTATGAAATACATGCGCGCCATTCAGCGACGCACGCGAACGAATTGCCTTCGACGGTCGTGGTTCCAGCCACGCCGGTCGCTGCAGCTCCGGTCGTCGTCATGCCAACGCCGATCGAAATCGCGCCGTCGTCGGCTCCGAAAATGATCGCAACGCCACCAGCCTCACGTGAGCCGGCTTCTACATCGCGTCCGCGTCACGATGACATCGCGGAGCTCGACTGGATCGATCGCGCGCAGTCGGCTTTGAAAACGAACCCGGCTCGCGCTCTCGAAGTCGTGGACGGCTATCGCCAAAATGTGTCGCCGCGCGCGTTCGACGAAGAGGCGACGGTCATCGCCATCGAAGCGTCCGAGCGCACGGGCGATCCGGAGAGGGCGCAGCGTGAGGCCGACCAATTCTCCGTGGTCTATCCGCACAGCGCATATCGCAGCCGAATTGACGCCCTTTTGGCTGCCGGGCCAGGCGCGGGCAAATAAGAAATCCCCTATTTTTTACGGCTCGCCGTTGCGCTATAAGCATGCGCGATGGATTTCGATCTCTCTGACGAGCAGAAAATGATTCGCGACACCGCGCGTGATTTCGCGGCGCGTGAGGTTGCACCCAAAGCTGCCGAGCTCGACAAGACGAGCCGCTGGCCGGAAGAAATCGTCAAACGCATGGCCGAGCTCGGCTTCCTCGGCATGATGGTACCGGAAGAGTACGGCGGCGGCGGCATGGACGCCGTGAGCTACGCGCTCGCCATGGAAGAGATCAGCGCCGCGTGTGCATCGTGCGGCGTCATCATGAGCGTCAACAACTCGCTCTTCTGCGACCCCGTCACCAAGTTCGGGACCGAAGAACAGAAGAAAACGATTCTCACGCCCACCGCGCGCGGCGAGAAGCTCGGCTGCTTTGCGCTCACCGAGCCGATGAGCGGCAGCGACGCGCAGACCATGGTCACCAGCGCCACCAAAAAAGACGGCGGCTGGGTCATCAACGGCGCCAAAAACTGGATCACGAACGGACCGCACGCCGACACCACGCTCGTATTCGCCATCACCGACAAAGTGGGTGGTGATCCTGAAAAGAAAATCGCGCCGCGCCTGAAACACACTGCTTTTCTCGTTGAAAGGGGCACTGCCGGCTTCACGCAGAATCCGCCGGACCACAAGCTCGGCATCCACGCCGCGCATTCGTGCACGGTCTTTTTCGAAAACTGTTTCGTTCCGGATACTGCGGTCGTCGGCAAAATCGGCGACGGTTTCAAAGTGGCCATGGCCACGCTCGACGGCGGTCGCATCGGCATCGCGGCGCAAGCGCTCGGCATCGCGCGCGCAGCTTTGGACGCATCGGTCGCTTACGCCAAAGAACGAAAGAGCTTCGGTGTTCCCATCGCCGAGCACCAAGCGATTCAATTCATGTTGGCCGACATGGCCACCGAGCTCGACGCCGCACGCCTTCTCACGTGGCGCGCCGCCGCGATGAAAGACGAGCACGTGCGTCACACACAAGAGAGCGCCATCGCGAAATTGTTCGCGAGCGAAATGGCCACGCGCGTCGCCCACAAAGCGATTCAGATTCACGGAGGCTACGGCTACTCGGCGGAGTTTCCGGTCGAGCGCAACTACCGCGACGCACGCATCACCGAGATCTACGAAGGCACCAGCGAAATTCAACGCATCGTGATTGCGGCAGGTCTTCTCCATGCATAATACACACGTTATGATTCGCATTTCGGCGGCGTTTTCGACCGCTTTGGTCGCTTGCGGCGGCCCAGCAGCAGGTCCCGTTGCGGCGCCGCCCGCCGAGCCGGTCGCGGAATCCGGCGCTGCCAGTGGACCGTTGCCGCAAGTTTCACAAGAGCTCGGATCGATTAGTGAAGACGCCGTCGACAAGAACTTCGACAAGCTCAATGGCAAGATCCAAGCGTGCTTCACCGCCGGCCTCTCGCGTGTCGAATATCTGGGCGGCGAGATGGCGGTGTTCTTGCGCATCGGCGTCGAAGGCCACGTGAAGTACGACTACTTTCGGAGCTCCACGGTCGGCGATCGCGAAACCGAAAAATGCGTTCTCGGCGTGTTCGCCAATGCCGACTGGCCGAAGCCCCAAGGCGGCGAAGCCGAGGTTCGGAAAACGTTCACCTTCGACCCTCCCGGTGACGTCCGCGCGCCCACTGCATGGAACAGCGACAAAATAGCGGCCGCGGTGGGAAAGGCCTCGGACGCGATCGCGAAATGCAAAAGCGGCGAGAGCGAAAGCTTCAAAGGCGCGGCGTACGTCGTACCCGACGGCAAACACGGAAAAGTGCAAGCCGTCGGAATGGGCACGCCGTCCAAAGAAGGCGCCGACAAGATCGATTGTCTCCTCGGCGTCGTCCAAGGGCTCGAGCTCCCCAGCCCCGGAAGCTACGCTGCCAAAGTCTCGTTCGCATTGTAGGCCGACATGGGAATCGCACGCGTCGCTCTCGCTCTGGTGATGCCGACGCTCGCGATTTCGATCGCATCGTGTGACACGAGCGATCCAATTTCGTCGCGCAACGTTTCGCTCGGTAACGGATTGAACGCTGCGCTCGGTCCGGACGGCAGCTTCGTCGTCACGTTGAACGGAAATCGCGTTCTTGCTTCCGCCGCGAAATCACCCTTGTTTTCTCGCGCAATCGACACCGAGAACCCGACCATATTCCACAACCCGAGCAAGCTCGACAACGACACGTTCTTCCCCGTTGCGCCATCGAGCATCGAGATGGACAGCCCGGAGCCCGGCGTTCTCCATCTCGCCACGAACACCTTCGACTCGATCAACGTTCTCGTCTCGTTGATGCTCGCGTCCGACGACGGATTTTACGGAGGGCTCGGCGAGCGCTTCGAGCACGCGGACGCGCGCGGCGACATCGTCGGCATGCAGCTCGAAATTGACGGCAGCTTCGAATCGGGAACGACCGATCGTCACGTGCCGGTTCCGTGGTTCGTGTCGTCCAAGGGTTACGCCGTTTTCGTGAAGAGCCGCGAGTCGGGTGCGTTCGACATGGCGAGCACCGATCCCGGCGTCGTGCGCGCCACGTTCGAAGGCAACGCGATGGACGTGACGATGATCTTCGATCCCGATCCGCTGGCCCTCGTCGCGAAGCTCTCGCAGATGACCGGTCTTCCGCGCGCCACTCCGGCGACCGTGCTCGCGCCCATGTTGTGGCGCCACGTGGATTCCGAGGCGCAGCTGTTTTCGGATCTCAAGCTGATTCGCTCGCTGCATATTCCGACCAGCACATTTTGGATCGACGACGGCTGGCAAAACAGTCTCAATTCGATGCACTTCGACAACACGAAATACCCTGATTTAAAGGCTGTTTCGTCAACGGCAAGCTCCTTGGGCTTTCAGCTTTGGGGTTGGAGCACGCCGTATTTGGAGAACCCGAAGACTCCTCCGGCCGACGAAGCGCAAAGCTTGTACCCGACGGCCAGCGCTGCTCATTATTTTGTCGAGCGTTACGACGGCACGGTGTTCAGCGCGCCAGGCCCGGATCAAAACAACGGATTCGGCATGATCGATTTCACGAATCCACTCGCGCGCCTTTATTGGTCGACGCGCATTTCGGACGCAGTGAACGCCGGCTTCCACGGCTTCAAGCTCGACTACGGCGAAGACGGCGTGCCGGATCTTCTGAATTCACGACTCGGCTTGCAATATTACGACGGCGAAACGGATCGCACCGCGCGCACGTACCCGCTCGGCTATCACGGCGCGTATCGCGACGCGCT
>JBDTFL010000212.1:0-5236 GCA_039937955.1 Polyangiaceae bacterium
GTCCATCGTGACGACGTCGCCGGTTTTGAACCAGCCGTCTTTGGTCCAGCGATCGAGGCCTTCGTCGCCGACGTAAGAAGCGGCGACCCACGGGCCGCGCACCTCGAGCTCGCCCATCGTGCTCGCGTCCCACGGCAAGACCTCTCCGTTCTCTCCGGTGTGGCGCGTCTCGACGAACATCGCGGCGTAACCTTGCGATGCTTTGATCTCGAGCAGCGTCGCGGCGTCGAGATTTTTCAAATTGTGTTTGATGCGACAGATGGTTCCGAGCGGGCTCATCTCGGTCATGCCCCATGCGTGCGTGATGTCGATGCCATGACGTTTTTTGAATCCGTCGATCATCGCGGGTGCCGCCGCCCCTCCGATGACCATCGTGCGGATCGACGAAAGGTCGTATTTTTTCGGGTCATTGTCGATCAGCGCCAAAATGCCGAGCCAAATCGTCGGAACCCCGCCGGCCACAGTGACCTTCTCTTTCGACATCAAATCCAAGAGCGATTCGGCGTCGAGCTTTGGTCCGGGGAACACGAGCTTCGCGCCGGTGGCCACGCAACCATAAGGAAGTCCCCACGCGTTTGCGTGGAACATGGGCACAACCGGCAAGCATGCGTCGTCTTCGCGAACGCCGAGCGAGTCGACCAAACAAGTAGACATCGAATGCAACGTCAGTGACCGATGCGAATACAAAACGCCTTTCGGATTTCCCGTCGTGCCCGAGGTGTAACAAAGCGCCGCCTCTTGTTGCTCGTCGAGGCGCGGAAATTCGTATTTCGGATCGGCGGCAGCGAGCAGCTCTTCGTAATCAAGGTCGGGCGCGTCCGCTTTCGCTGGTGCGTCGCGCATCACGATCACGTGACGGAGCGACGTGATGTGCGTGCGAAATTTTTCGAAGAGCGGCAGGAGCGATTCGTCGACGATGACGATCTTGTCTTCCGCATGCCGCGCGATGTAACCAACCTCGTCCGGATGCAGCCGCAGGTTGAGCGTATGAAGCGTTGCGCCCATGCACGGGATCGCGAAATACGCTTCTAAATGGCGGTAATGGTTCCACGCGAACGTCGCCACGCGGTCGCCGCGCTTCACGCCGAGCTTCGTGAGCGCGCTCGCCAAAAGGAGTGAGCGTTTCGCGAACGCGCCGTAGTTGGTGCGATGAAGCGAGCCGTCACCGAGACGTGAGACGATTTCACCATTCGGAAAAAATTGCCGCGCACGATCGAAAAAATGCGTGAGCGTCAGCGGAAAATCCATCATGCGTGCGCCAGACATCCTCTGACGTTAGACCGATTTTCAGAGTGTGCGCTACGATCTGAAGCCGCGCCGATTAGGGTTTCGGGTGCGCCTTGAAGAATCCCCAAATCGAATCGCCCCACGTCGGATGATTGAGCGCCGGAATGTGCGAGCCGCCTTGGATGCTCCACAGCTTCACGTCGATTCCGTTCGGGCAACCGGTGTACGCGCTTTCGATGGTTTCATTTCCGGGCAATGTCGATTCGAGATCCAACGTGGTGCCAGTTGCGGTCAGAGCGCCGGTGCAGCCATTTTTTGCGGCCCACGTCGACATCGTCTGGAGCTCGGGTGGGTACGGCGGAAACCCGGCGGCCGCGATGCCGCCGTCGTAAAAGATCGTGGCGTCCGCGGTGCCGTGAATTCCGAGCACGGAGATCTTGCTCGACGGGCTGCATTTCGCTGCGTCGTCCCACACCTCGCCGGCGAGCGCGGCGATGGCGGCGATGCGGTCGGACGAATCACACGCCAGCCGATGTGACATGAACGCGCCGTTGGAATGTCCGACGACGAAGATGCGTTTCGGGTCGACGTTGTACTTGGCTTGTACGTCGTCGATGATCGCGTTCACGTATGCGACGTCGTCCACGGCGATCGAATAAAAATCACAGCACGCGTCGTCGGCGTTCCAGAACAAATTTCCCTGCGGATCCTTCGTGCCATCCGGATACGCGTAGAGAAATGTTTCGGCATCGGACGTTGCAGCCAGCTGAAAATAAGCCTCTTCGAGCACGCCGCTCGCGCTGTAGCCGTGCAGCATGATGACGAGCGGTGTGGCTTTCGTTTTGTCGTAGCCGGTTGGAACTTTGAAATTGTACGGACGCGCGGCGATCAAAGATCCGTCGCCGCCCCCTCCACCGTCGCCCGTGGTCGTCGTGCCGTCGCCGGCTGCAGCCGCGTCGCCTGCGGAAGCCGCGCCGCTCGAGTCACTCGATCCGCACGCTGCGATCACCAACGAAAAAATCAGCGTGCTCGAAACGCCGAGTAGCGCTGCCGCAAACTTCGTTGATCGCCGCATCGCCGGAGTGTACTTCGCTTGGATGACCTCCGCACACTCGGCCTCGCGCAAGTACGAGCTCTACTATTGGCCGTCCATCCAAGGGCGTGGCGAATTCGTACGACTCGCGCTCGAATACGCGGGCGCTTCGTATGTCGACGTCGCGCGATCGACGAAAGCCGGTGGCGTGGGCGCGATGATGAAAATCATGAATAAGCGGAAAAATGCAGTGTTTCCGTTCGCGCCGCCGTTTTTGAAAAATGGAAAATTCCTGATCGCGCAGACCGCCAGCATTCTCCTCTATCTCGGGCCTCGGCTAGGCCTTGCGCCCAAGAGCGACGAGGCGCGTCTCGTTTTGAATCAACATCAGCTGACCATCGGCGATCTCGTGGTCGAAGCGCACGACACGCATCATCCGCTGAGCGGCGAGCTTTATTACGAAGATCAGAAACGCGAAGCGAAGGTGCGCTCGCAAAAATTCGTCGCGTCGCGCATTCCGAAATTCATGGGCTACTTCGAAGACGCGCTCGCCAAGAACGGCGGCAAGCATTTGGTCGGAACAAAAATGACGTACGTCGATCTGTCGGCGTTCCAAATGGTTGCCGGTCTGACGTACGCGTTTCCGAAGGCGATGAAAAAAATCGGAAAGAAATTTCCGAAGTTGCTCGATCTCCATGAACGCGTGGCGACCGACAAGAAGCTGTCGGATTATTTTTTGTCGGGACGACGAATTCCGTTCAACGAGGACGGGATCTTCCGCCACTACCCCGAGCTCGATCACTGACGCGTGCAGGGCCACGTGGCCGCGCAGCTCCGTAGGTAATGAGGCCAGATCCGCAAACACGGCAGCGTGACGATCCGTCGTTTCCGCCGCGCGCCCGAGCCTGCACCTCGCCGCAATGCTCGCATTGCTTGCGAACGACGGACGCTACGGAAGTCGGAAAAAGAAGAACGATCATGTCCTCCCCCCTTGATGCACCAGACGTGCCTGCGGACAGGGTTGGGTTTTAGGCGCAATCGAAAAATCGGTTTCCCTAATCGGTAACCAGCGTCACCGAGTGGTAACGCCGCGTACTGGTCGACGCGGGCGGTGTAAGATCGATTCGTGCTGCGGATTTTGGTCGTGGAGGACGACACCGACGTGCGGCGTGCAATCGTCGCCGCGCTTACGGAGGCGGGACACGCGATCACCGAGGTGACCGACGGCGCCGCGGCAATCGAGCGCATTTCGTCTTCGGTGTTCGACATCGTCATCACCGACGTTCGCATGCCCAAAGCCGACGGCGTTGCGGTGTTTCGTCATGCGCGCAAAGTGACGCCGCGCACGGCGGTCATCCTGATGACGTCGTTTGCGACGGTCTCGAATGCAGTGCTCGCGCTGAAAGAGGGCGCACACGACTATTTGACGAAGCCGTTCGACGTCGACGAGCTCGTCATTCGCGTGCGCATGATCGAAGAAAAGATCACGCTGGAACGCGCGTTGGAAGAAGCGCGCGCGAAGCTGGCGGGTGGTGATGCGGAGTTCGTGGGGCAGTCGCCCGTAATGGTGAGCTTGTTCGACAAGCTCGCAGCAGTGGCTCCGAGCGACGCCGCAGTTTTGGTGACGGGCGAAAGTGGAACCGGCAAAGAGCTGATCGCGCGACGCATTCATGCGCTGAGCGATCGCCGCAACGAGCCGTTCGTCGCCGTGAATTGCGCTTCTTTTCCCGAGACATTGTTGGAAGCGGAGCTCTTCGGATACGAACGCGGCGCGTTCACGGGCGCCGCGAAAAAACGAGACGGTCGCTTCAAAGCTGCCGATCGCGGGACGCTTTTTTTGGACGAGATCGGCGAGATGCCGATGTCCGCGCAGGCCAAGCTTTTGCGCGTGGTGCAGGAGGGAATGATCGAGCCGCTCGGAACCAATCAGGCGATGAAGGTCGACGTCCGCATCGTGTCGGCCACCAATCGCGACCTGAAGACGGCGATCAGCGAGGGCCGATTTCGCGCGGATCTTTTTTACCGACTGCACGTCGTCGGGCTGCATCTTGCGCCGCTTCGTGATCGCCCAGGTGATCTGCCGCTGCTCTGGAATCATTTTTTGGCGAAGCGGCTCGCAAATCAAAAGCTGCCCGACGTCTCACTGCGCGCGTGGCAAGCGCTCACGCATTACCCATTTCCGGGAAACGTTCGCGAGCTGTCACACGCGGTCGAGCACGCGGCGATCTTGTCGCGCGGTAAGACGATCGAGCTCGAGCATTTGCCGGAGGACATCGTCGCGGTGGCCAACAGCACCACGCCCGATCAAACGGTAACGCCGCTCGGCACCGCCATGAAGAAAGTGGAACGCGAGTATTTGCTCAAGGCACTGGCGGTTGCGGGTGGAAAAAAAGCGCGCGCAGCTGATCTGCTTGGCATCTCTCGAAAAAACCTTTGGGAGAAACTGCGCTCCCACGATCTGAGTGATTCGGATCTCGACGATTGAACATTCGTTGGCAAGCCAACTGTCTTTTTGCCGTATTTTAAAGGCGATTTCGCGTTCTCATGAAACGCGACGAATTTGTAGTGAGCTCGGCGGCGACGACTCCTCGGCGGACGCGCTCGACTTCGGTAACGTGAACCAGAACGTGGATCCTTGGCCGAGCGTGGAGCGCACGCCGACCTCTCCGCCGTGAGCGACGCACAATCGTTTCACGGTGGCGAGCCCGAGCCCGAGCCCGGGTTGCGTTGCGCCTTCTGCGCGCACGTACGGCTCGAAGATCGCCTCGCGTAATTCAGGAGCCACGCCAGGGCCAGTGTCTTCGACCTGAATGCGAATGAGGTCGTCGGTCTCGCGCACGCGCACGGCTATTTTCCGGACGGGGCTGTCGCTCATGTATTTGGATGCATTGCGCATCAAGTTGGTGAGCACGCTGACGAGAACGCCGTGACTGCACGCGACTTTGTACGAGACGGGCACGTCGATCTCGATCTCGG
>JBDTFL010000213.1:0-4239 GCA_039937955.1 Polyangiaceae bacterium
CGCGTGAATTTGCAGCGATGCTTTTGCCTGCTCGTCCGATTCGTTGACGGCGGGTGTAGCGCCCGAGGCCGACGCTGCTGCAGGCGGTGGGTCGGAAGCCGCGAATGCATGAGACTGGGTAAAAACAAGCGCCGCCGCGATCGCGATAGGAAAAACGACAACCGAAGGGAACCCCGCCCTCGGGGCGCCGATGCGTCTGCTCTTCACGCGCGCGCTCCCGCCGACTTATTTTTTTCTGCGTCCACATTCTCCGGACGTGCGGGCACCGCTGCGAGAAGCGCATCGATCACGGCGTCGGTGGTAATGCCGTCTGCTTCGCCTTCGAATGAACGAATCGCGCGATGGCGCAGCGCCGGTTTTGCGACCTTCTGGATGTCGCCGAACGAAACGTGCGCGCGGCCTTCGCAAAGTGCGACGGCTTTTGCGGCGAGCACGAGCGACTGCGCACCGCGAACACCTGCTCCATAACGAAGCGCCTTCTTTACGAGCGCCGGCGCATCTGCGTTCGATGCGTCACTTGCGCGCACGAGTCGCGCTGCGTACCGCGCGATGGGCTCGGCGATCGCTACGTCGCGACACATTCTTCGGAGTTGCAGCACACCCTCTTGACCCAAAACTTTCGGCGGAGCGCCGCCCGCCTTTCCGGTCGTGCGCGCGAGCACCTCGACCAAATCGTCCTCGCTCGGGTTCGGAACAATGACCTTCAGCAAAAATCGATCGAGCTGGGCTTCGGGCAGGGGATATGTGCCCTCCATCTCGATCGGATTCTCGGTCGCGAGAACGAAGAACGGCTCCTCGAGCGCGTGACGTGTTCCTGCGATCGTGACTGCGTGCTCGGCCATGGCTTCGAGCAGCGAGCTTTGCGTCTTCGGCGTCGCGCGATTGATTTCGTCAGCGAGCACGATCTGCCCAAAAATAGGCCCTTTTTGCACGGAAAACATGGAACCCGCCGCACGCTGCGCGGCGTCCATCACGAGCACGTTGGTTCCGATGACGTCGCTCGGCATCAAGTCCGGCGTGAATTGAATGCGCGAAAATTTCAGATCCAAACACTGCGAAAGCGTTCGGACGAGCAGCGTCTTGCCGAGCCCGGGCGCGCCCTCGAGCAGCACGTGACCGCCAGCGACCAAACCCCACATCACTTGATCGACGACGTCGTTCTGACCGACGACGACTTGCCCAATCGCATCGCGAAGCTTGGCAACTGCGTCTTTCGCTTCCTTCAACCCCGCTTCGAAATTCTCGGTCATCGATCCTCTTCAAGTGAGTGCGTTGCGCTGCGCACGAGCGGCTCAACGTCGAACGCGAATACTACGCGAAGGCGAGGCAGGTTGCGTTCAGGGTTGGAAATATTGGCGGACGTTCTCGCGATATTCTTCCGGCACATCGCTGCGCTCGACGCCATCGACCTCGCTCGGTCCAACGACACGCAAATCTCCAGAGCCGCGCGTGTTCGCGGTGCCGCCGGCTTTCCCTTGCGTGTACGTCGTCACGCTTCCGGGCATCGCTTGTCCTTTGTTGATGGCGCCGTGCGCGCGGCTCTTCAGCGTTTGCGCATCCACCGCTCCAGTCGATCCCTTGTGCGATCCGCTTCCAAAATCGTGTGATCCGCCACCGCCCGCCTGTTGGCTTCCTTGCGATCCGCTACCTCCGGGAATCGGCATCCCTCCGCCGGCTTGCATCCCTTGTCCCTGACCTTGCTGACCTTGCCCTTGTCCCTGCTGTCCTTGGCCGTTTTGCGATTGCCCTTGTTGACCCTGCTGACCTTCTTGTCCTTGACCTTGCTGACCTTGCTGACCTTGTTGACCTTGCTGGCCTTCCGGTTTTTGTTTTCCGATTTCGCCCTGCGCGTCGCCCGTTCCTTGTTGCGCGTCGTCGAGCTGTTTTTGCCGCTTCGCTTCGTCGCTCCGATCGTCCTCGTTCGCCAAATTTTTCAGCTCGTCTTGCAGCTTCTTCTGACCTTCGGGCGTCGACAGATCGTCCGCGTAATTTTTCATCGTGTCAGCGTCGGACTGCGAAACACCCTTTTTCTTCGCATCTTCACGCAATTTGTCGGCGAGCTTTCTTCGCTCTTCGGGTGTCATGCCGGCGAGCGCTTTGCCCATCGCATCGGAAAGCGCCTTCGCGCTCTTGTCGTTCTGTGCGCGGTCGAGCGCCTCGGATTTATTTTCGACGTCGTCGTTCGTGCCCTTCATCGAATCGGCGAGATCGCGTAACGCATCGGCACGCGCTGCTCGTTGGCCCATCGCCTTTTTCTGATCGTCGAGCGCCTTGCCGACGTCTTCTGCGCCGTTCTTTTTTGCCGCCTCCGACGCCTCCTCCAATTTTTCTTGAGCGAGCTGGCGATCCGCTTTTTCTCGGGCGTTTGCGAGCCGTTCCATTTCTTTGTCGAGCGACTCGAGGTCGTGATCACCGAGCGCCTTCGCGGCTTCTTTCGTGGCGTCGGCTTCCTGCAATTTCGAAACTGCGCTCTCGAGGCCCGCGCGTTTCTCACCAGCGCCGAGCGACATCCGTTCTTCGGTGAGCTCGTCTTGAATGTGCGCGATGCGATCTTGCGCTTCGCGTTTCTCCATTCCTTTTGCGAGATCGTCTTTCAGTTTTTCCGCGTCCTTCGAAATCTTGTCGAGGCGCTCACGTTGCGCGTCGTCGCGTGCATCCATCTTCGCGAGGTCTGCGACTCGCTTCAGGCCTTCGATGTCGGCGACTTTGATGGTCGATGCGCCGGGGTTTGCCGCAGCCAGCGGATGCACCGGCATTGGCGCGCGAATGACGAAAATCAAACCTGCTGCAGCGAGCGGCAAGAGCGCGTGAATCGGCTTGAAAACACGAGGTCTCGCGCTACCAGCATTTTTGTTCGCGAGCGTTTCGTGCGCAGCATTCATCACTACGGCACGTGCGGCGTCGTTCGCCGGGTGGGACGGGTTCCCTTCGGTCCAAAAATCATCACCTGACTCGCGCATGTCGACCGCAGTCGTGATCACTTCGTCGGACGACAGACGATCATCCAAATACAAAGCAACGTCGGTGTCGCTCCATCGTTTGCGTCGTGCAGCTGCGAGACCCAAAAGCATTCCGGCGCCGCCAATCCACGGTGCGTCGCGACGCAGCTCCACACGGCCGACGCGCCACGCGACCGCCGAAGCAGCGAGCGCAACGACGAGCCCGAACGCAGCACCGCTCAGCGCATGACGAAACGCGAGTCGCGAGCGAACGCCACGCGCGGATTTCGCGAAGAGCGGATCAAATCTGTTTTCCGGAGCAGCCGCCACGAAACCTCTCGTTTGGTTCGAAATCGCTCACGTCCGCTGGTGGAACGGAGAGCTCATCAATTCTAGTCCTGGATTGTACGCCTCTCCTCGAAAGGGCATCGATCAGTACGGACGGCCCCGCCCAACGATTTGTTTCTCCTTCATTGGTCATTCGTTGGTCATCCGGCCTGCTCCCCCCAAGCGATGGACATCTGGATCGTTCGACCCCCGCACGGGGCGCCACTCATATGGAAAGGCGAATCCAGAGAGAGTGGATGAATGCGGGTCTGTGGGAAAAATGGCCTTTTCATTGGATTTCGACGCATCACGTGGGTTGGCCCGGCAGCTGCAATGAAGGACCACATCCCACCTGGAGGCACCGTGCTCCCCTTTCAAAGCCGCAACGTCCGCCATTCCGAAGACGAGCTCAGCACCGACGACGTCGAAGTCGTTCAGCATGTGCGAGCGGCCGCGAAGCTTGCGCCGTCGAGCAACAAATTCGGAACGACGCTTCGTTCGACCGGCGTTGCATCGGAGCGCGCAGCTTCTTCGCGCCCCAATGCCCGCCAGGCCCGCCAGGCCCGCCAGGACCGTCATATGGATCGCCCGCAAATTCCCGCGCCGATCCCCGCGTCGACGCGCTCGCATCACGCGCAGGAGCTCGAATCGTTCAGCGAGCCGGACGAAGAGATGACGTGCTTGATGCCGTCGAAGCTGATCCTTCCGCCGGCGTCGAAACGAAACAACGAGATGCGCTCGATGTCATTTCGCCCGCAACCGCAGTCGCAATCACGTCGCGCTCCGGAGCCGATGCGAACGCCGAACACGCCGCAGCCGATGCGCGCGATGGCCGCTCGTCAAGAGTCGATGATTTCGCAGGCAGACTCCATGGTGCACCAGCAGATTCATCATCACATTCCGGCACCGCCGGCGTCGCTTGCTCCAATGGCAATGCCGTCGGTCGACAGCGATCCGCGCTTCAATCCGGGCG
>JBDTFL010000214.1:0-4384 GCA_039937955.1 Polyangiaceae bacterium
TTTTTATCATGGCGGTTGGGCCGACAAGCTCGACTACGCATTTCATGGTCGCAAGCCACGCCCGCTCGGTGTCGCCGCGCAGATCATTCCCTGGAATTTCCCGCTGCTCATGGCGGCGTGGAAAATCGCGCCGGCGCTCGCATGCGGCAACACCGTGGTGCTCAAGCCTGCCGAGACCACATCGCTGACTGCGCTTTTGCTGGCGAAGATTTTCGAAGAAGCCGAATTGCCGCCGGGTGTCGTCAACATCATCACCGGTGCCGGCGAAACCGGATCGGCGCTGGTTTCGCATCCGGGCGTCGACAAGATCGCGTTCACTGGATCCACCGAGGTCGGCAAAAAAATTCAGCGTGCGCTCGCTGGAACCAAAAAGCGACTCACGCTCGAGCTCGGCGGAAAAGCCGCGAACATCATTTTCCAAGACGCGCCGATCGATCAGGCGGTCGAAGGCATCGTCCGCGGAATTTATTTCAATCAGGGTCACGTGTGCTGCGCCGGCTCGCGACTTCTCGTCGAAGAGAGCGTTCACGACCTCATCGTCCGCAAATTGAAGGACCGATTGGCGACGCTCCGCCTGGGCGATCCGCTCGACAAAAATACCGACGTCGGCGCGATCAACTCCAAGATGCAGCTCGAGAAAATCACGGAGCTCGTCGAAGCCGGCACTGCAGAAGGCGCCGATCGTTACACGGCACCGTGTGCATTGCCGTCGCGCGGCTTCTGGTTCGCGCCCACATTTTTCACGAACGCCAGCCAGTCGAGCCGCATCGCTCGCGAAGAAATTTTCGGACCCGTGCTCACCATCATGACGTTCCGCACGCCCGACGAAGCGCTCGAAAAAGCCAACAACACCATGTACGGGCTCTCCGCCGGAATCTGGACCGACAAAGGCGCGAAAATTTTCTGGATGGCTCAGCGCCTCAAAGCCGGCGTGATTTGGGGCAATACCTACAACAAGTTCGATCCGTCCTCTCCATTCGGCGGATACAAAGAGAGCGGCTTCGGTCGCGAAGGCGGACGCCAAGGTCTCTCGGCGTACGTGGAGCTCGAAGGTTGATATGTCAACGAAATCGAAGACGCTGACCAGCAAACAAACCGATGCAGCGACCCGCAGCATGCGCGGCGGACCTCTCGCGCGCGTCGAGCACGCGTCTGGACACGAAAACGGCGAAGCGAATGGCGCCAACGGCGAGCGCCTCCGTGTTGCCAAGGCCTACAAAATGTTCGTCGGCGGTGAGTTCGTCCGCTCCGAGTCGGGCCGCTATTTTCAGGTCGAGGGCCAAACCAAATTCGCCTCGCGGGTAACCACGAGGCACGACCTCCCGAAGGTCGGTCAGGCCGACCCCGACGTCGTCAACATTCCGCGCGGCTCTCGCAAAGACGCACGCGACGCCGTGCTCGCTGCAAAAAATGCCGAAACGGCGTGGGCCGGCCGCACCGCATTCAACCGCGGACAGATTTTGTATCGCTTGGCCGAGATGATGGAGTCACGTCGCAGCGAGCTCGAAGCCATGCTCGTGAGCGGCGGCGCATCGGAGAAGAATGCCTCACGCGAGGTCGACGCGTCGATTGACCGCGCCATGTTTTACGCGGGTTTTTCCGACAAATTTCAAGCTTTGCTCGCATCGTCGAATCCCGTTGCCGGTCCACATTTCAACTTTTCGATCACCGAGCCCATGGGCGTCGTCGCGGTAGTCGCGCCTGAAGGTCCTTCGCTCTTGGGATTGGTGTCGACGGTTCTTCCAGCGATTGTTGCTGGCAACGTCGTCGTTGCGATTGCCAGCGAAGACGATCCGCGCACCGCCATCGTGTGGTGCGAATGCATCGCCACGAGCGACCTGCCCAAAGGCGTCATCAACGTTCTCACCGGCTCGCCGAAAGAGATCGCGCCCATCTTGGCGAAGCACCGCGAGGTGATCGGCATGGATGTTTGGACCACCGACACGGAGCTCTCCGCGACGATCGAAAAGGAAGGCGCCGACAACGTCAAACGCGTCAAAGCGCATCGCGAATTTTCGGACGCCGATTGGCTCGACGAACGGGTCGGGCAGGGGATCGGATTCATCGAACGATTCTTGGAGACCAAAACCGTTTGGCATCCCGTTGGCATGTGAAGCGGCTTTGTAACTGAATAACTAGAGCGATTGATCAGAGGCGAAAATGGCAAAGAGCGTTCACGACTTCAGCGTCAAGACGATCACCGGATCCGACAAAAGCCTCGCTGATTACAAAGGCAAAGCGTTGCTCGTCGTCAACGTCGCATCGGCATGCGGCCTCACGCCGCAATACGCCGCTCTCGAAAAGCTCCGCGAAACATACGCCGCGCGCGGACTCGCCGTTTTGGGCTTTCCCGCGAACGAATTCGGCGCGCAAGAGCCCGGCTCGAACGACGAGATCAAGACGTTTTGCGAAACGAAATTCGGCGTCAAATTCGACATGTTCGGCAAGGTGAAGGTCAAAGGCGAGGGTATCGACCCACTCTTCGATTTTCTCACCAGCAAGACCGACAACCCCGATTTCGGAGGCGCCATCAAATGGAACTTCAACAAATTCTTGATCGACAAAAACGGCAAGGTCATTGCGCGTTTCGAGCCACAAGTGGAGCCATCTGCTCCTGAGGTCACGAAGGCCATCGAGGCCGCGCTCGCCTGAGCGTGATCGAAATACGGCGCGACCATGGACCTCTACGAGCCGCTTGCCACGCTGATCCCCGTTGCCGCCGATCTCTGGATCGCGAACGGTCCGCATGCGCGCATCTCAGGTGTGCCATTTCCGACCCGAATGGTCGTCGTTCGCCTTCACGATGGCGGTCTTTGGGTGTGGTCGCCTATCGAGCCGACGGTTGCGTTGTTCCAAGAAATCGATGCGCTCGGTCCGGTCGCTCACTTGGTGTCACCCAACAAGTTGCATTATGCACATATTGCTACGTGGAAGCGGACGTATCCCTCCGCGGTCGCGTGGGCATCGCCCGGCGTTCGTGACCGCGCGGCGTCCCAACACATCGACGTTTCGTTCGACCGTGATCTCGCCGAGTCAGCTGACGACGCGTGGGCCTCGTCGATCGACCAAGTGATCTTCCGCGGCAGCCGGCTCGTGGAGGAGGTCGTGTTCTTTCATCGCCCCACGAAAACCTTGATTTTTGCCGATTTGATCGAGAATTTCGAAGCGGACAAGCTCACTTTCATCGAGCGCACACTCGCCAAGCTGGGCGGCGTGCTCGATCCGGACGGCAAAGCACCCGGAGATTTTCGCCTGTCGTTTTTCGGCCATCGAGACACCGCGCGCGCGTGTGTTGCGCAAATTCGCGGGTGGAAACCGGAGCGCATCGTGATGGCGCACGGACGCTGGTACGACCGCGACGCGGAGGTCGAGCTCCAGCGCGCATTTCGCTGGCTCGATTGAGCGACGCGTTACGTGCGGAAGCTCTCACGCAAATGACGCCCGAGTCGAAATGCGAGCTCCAGTGATTGGCGATAGTTGAGGCGTGGGTCACAGGCGGTCGCGTTGTTGCGGCTCAGATCTTCTTCGCCGATTCCCGCGCCGAGACACTCCGTGACGTCGTCGCCGGTCAGCTCGAAGTGAATGCCGCCGAGCCACGACGCTCTTTCGCGATGCACTTTGAACGACGTTTCGATCTCGCGGAAAATTTCGTCGACGTGCCGCGTTTTGTAACCGCTCTCGGTCTTGACGGTGTTGCCGTGCATCGGGTCGACGACCCAGAGAACGCGAACGCCGCGTAGTGCCTCGATGAACGCCGGCAAGAATGTTTCGACGTTGCCTGCACCAAGCCGCGTGATGCAGACGATTTTACCGGAGGCGTCGGTGGGGTTCAGCACCTTCACGATCTGCCGTAAATCCTCGGGCTTCATCGATGGGCCGACTTTGAGGCCGACCGGATTTGCGATGCCGCGGAAGAACTCGATGTGTGCGCCGTCGAGAGCGCGCGTGCGGTCCCCAATCCACGGCATGTGCGTCGTAAAATCGTAGAAGGCCTCGTGCTGCTGATCGCGTCGGGAGTCGCGATGCGTATCTTTGCGGGTCTGCGCCGCTTCGTAATGGAGGTTCAAACCCTCATGGCTCGTGAAAAATTCTGCGCGCGTGAAGTGCTCCACGGTCTGCTCGTTGAGCGCCTCGACGAAACGAATCGCCTCGCCGAGCTCCACGCTCGCTTTCGCGTATTGCGCGCGCAGGCCGTCGTCCAGCTCGCCGCGATCCAGAAACGACATGTCCCAATATTCGGGATGATGAAGATCGCCGAAGCCATGATCGACCAGTGCGCGAATGAAGTTGAGCGTGAGCGCGGCATGTTGATAAGCGGAAACCAAAAGAGAGGGATCGACACGCCGCGATTGCGCGTCGAACTCGGGACGATTGTAGAGGTCAC
>JBDTFL010000215.1:0-9943 GCA_039937955.1 Polyangiaceae bacterium
CTTGCGCGAGGCGGCTCCGCACGCACAAAGTGAGCATGCGAGCGCGACCGCGCCGCCGAATCTCGCGGCTTTCATTTGGCGCCCCAAGCGCCGAGCGCCACGCGATAAACGGCGAGCACCCACGACAAAGACGTTCCGCGTGCGTCGACGACGATTTGAGCGGAGCGCTCACCGCGCGCGCAAAACGCGACGACGCCGGAATCGTCGTTGAGCCCGCGCTCGTCGGATGCGATTTGTCCGCCGGCCATTGCCCGAAGACCGATGCCGCGCGGAGTGCCGTGCGAAATGGCGGCGACCGCCAGATAACAAGCGCCGGCGTCGACCTCGAGCGTTACCGGTGTCGTGCCGGCCGGACCTTGAGCCAAGCTCACCGGCTCGTCGATGAGATTTGGTGCGTGACGAGCATGAAGAGCCGCTGCCATGCGCGCGCGCGGATCACGGCCGAAAGCACGCGGCAAATGCTCGGGGATGGCCCACACCGCGCGTGTGACCACGACCTCGGAATGCGGCGTCGTTCCGGCGAAATAAATTTCTCCGAGGGTGTCGCCGCCAACGCACGCTTCGAGGCGAGCGTCCGCTGCCTCGCTGCGATCGCGCGCGAGCACGGTGTCGTCGTCGGCGTTGCGTAGCTCTGCGTCGACATCGAGCCTTCCGACTTTTCCTCCGCCAGGACCCGCGCGTGGATCGACGCCGAAGACTTCGATCTTGTGGCATCCGGGGTCGAGCTCGACTTGCAGTGAGCCGCTGCCGTCTGGGCCACTTTGAAATATTTTGCGATCCGCGATCGCTGCGGAATCGGCGCGTGATCGCGCTTCGGCGAGATCGGCGCGCGCACTTGGTGACGCAAGAGGGGCGAGCGCACCGGGCTCTGGAACCGAAGGAATGAGCCCACCGGTTCGTTCCGAAAAAATCGTGCGCATCGAAGGCAACGGAGATGACGAGAACGCAGCAACGACTTCCATTGCGCCGCGGCCCGACACCGCAGAGATGTCGATGCGATCGGGAAGCGCGCCGTCGCACGTGGAGACCTCGAGGACGCCGGCGGTGCTCGCGACAGGCTGGTCACTGTGATTCGGCCCGTACGTGAATCGCCCGTGAATTCCCAGTCCGCGGGCGCCAATCACCGCGATGGTGAGGCACTTCGAAGCGCTCGGTCGTTGCGGCACCGGAATGCGAACGCTGATGGTTTCGTCCTCGAAGATGAACATCGGCGCGACGTTTGCGACCTCACCGCCGGCGCGCGCCCACGCCTCTTTCGCGCGCGCTGAAAGATCGCGGAGCTCTTCGGCGCTCGCTGGACGCACGACCGCCGAGAGCGTCACGAAGAACGCGACGCCGACGCCGTGCGCAGCGAATCTCACTCTGGGACTCCAAGGCCATCACCGAGGCCATCACCCAAAATAGTCAGCTTCGACTCGACGAATTTTTTCGCGGCGGCGTCCCAAATGAAAAGCTTTGCGTCGTCGACGATGGGCTCGCCGTTTTCTTCGGCGGGCTTGCGAACGCTGGTGACCAGATACGCGAGCGGATAAGCGGGCGCATCACCGCCCATCGTTGCAGCCGTTGCATCCGTTTCGGAAAAGTACGCGCCGACGTCGAGGTGCGAGTGATACAAAATTTTCGCCGGCGCTCCTGCCTGCGCACGCGTCTTCATCTCGCGATCGAATTTCATCGGGTCGATGTCGAAGTACATGCGGCCGGTGCGCGAATACGTCTCCGGATCGAGCTCGTGGAGCTTGTTCGCGCGATTTTCCATCGGCACGACCGTGTCGACGAGCAGCGGTTTCGCTGCCGGACCGGCGAGCAGCCCGCAACTCTCCTCGTCGTTTCTATAGGCCTTCTTCGCTTCTTCGAACACGCGATCCATGACCGCGCGTGAAATGGAAATACCGCCAGAAATCCAGGGGAAAACCGCCACGTCATCCATTGTCGGCAACGTCCGCATGCTTGTCATGTGATCACCAAATGTACTTTCGTTCCCAGGCCATTGGCGCGAAGTAACGGTCACCGCGGTCGGCCACGATGGCGACGATGCATCCGGGTTTGCCTTCTTTTGCGAGCTTCTCCGCGATCCGCAGCGCGGCAAATAAATTCGCCCCGGACGAATGTCCGATGTGGAGCCCCTCTTCGCGCGCCAAGCGGTCGGCCATGTCCCAACCGTCTTCGGTCGAGATGAACATCGTCTCGTCGGGGATCTTCGGATCGTAGATCGGCGGCACGAGGCTCGACTCCAAATGCTTCAGGCCCTCGAGGCCGTGCATGGGGTTGTCGGGCTGCACTTCTACGCAGCGGATTTTTTCGCCGTTTTTTCTCGTGTGCTCTTTCAAGCGGCGCGTCGTTCCCATCATCGTGCCCGTGGTGCCGACGCCCGCGACGAAGTGCGTGATGCGATCACCCACCGCGTCCAGAATTTCTTTGCCCGTGCCGTTGTAGTGCGCGAGCGGGTTTGCCTGATTGGAATATTGATCGGGATAAAAATATTTGTCCGGGTCTGCTTCGACGATCTTGCGGACGTCGTAGATCGCGCCGTCGGATCCCTCGAGCGGATCGGAATAAATGATCTCGGTGCCAAACGCTTTCGCGATGTCTTTGCGGGCCTTCGACACGTTGGAAGGCATCACTAGTCGTACTTTGATGCCGAGCGCCGCGCCGAAGATCGAGTACGCAACCCCGGTATTTCCGCTGGTCGAGTCGATCAAAATTTTGTCGCGCGTGAGCCGCCCGTCGGCCAGCGCGGTTTGAATCATGTTGAGCGCCGCGCGATCTTTCACGCTGCCGCCCGGATTGCAGAACTCGAGCTTCGCAAAAATCTCCACGTCTGGAACGTGCATGGCGACCTTGTGCAGGCGCACCAGCGGCGTGTTTCCGACCGCTTCGGTAATCGATTCGAGCCGACGCGAGCGCATCATGAAACGACGAAGATCGCTTTCATCTTTCGAAGAGCTCGCGATGCGCCCCGAAAAATTTGCTCGGCCGTCGGATCCAAATCGGTGACGCGTAAATCGTTTTCGGGCTCGGATTTCTCCGAACTCGTTTCGATGACGACTTCCGAATTGAGCGCGGCGACATCGCCCGAGAGCACTTCATCGACGCGCAACGTTCCGATGCCAGCGCCCGCGAGATAGAGCGCCTCCACACGCGCAGACAAATCACTGCCCAGCACGGTCACGCTCGCGTGCCGCAAATTCTCCTGTTTTTCGCGTCCCACCTCTGCGACGCGCATCTGTCGCGCGTATCGTCGTAAGTCCGAGGGCATCGCGAAATCAGCCGCCGGCAATCGCCGGAACGATGCTGATCGCTTCGCCTTTGAGGGGCGTCGCCAATCCTTGGAGAAAGCGCGCGTCTTCTTCGCCGACGTAAATGTTGATGAAACGGCGAACGCCTTTTGCGTCGAGCAATCGATCCTTCATGCCGGGATGACGCTTCTCGAGATCCTCGATCAGCTCGCCGAGCGTTGCGCCGGTCGCCGAAACTTCGTCTTTCCCGCCGGTGAGCGTACGAAGCGCAGCCGGAATTCGAATGGTCGTTTCCATGCCACCGTTTTAACCTCTCTCTACGGCGCTGTCCCGTACCGAATCGTTTCTACGCTCGAAATGCGCTCGGATTTTGGGTCGCCGCCTTGCTCGTTTTTGGGGCTTCCGCAAAGGGCGCAGGACTTACGCGCGCTGACGGCGTGACGCCGAATCGTCTCCGATCGGCCGTCGAAGCTCACCAAGGTGCCAGCGACATGTTCGCCGTCGATCATTTTGAGCGCGAGATCTGCTTGGAGCGCGCCGACCACGCCGACGATCGGGCCGATGACGCCGGCGGTCGCGCAATTCGGTGCGTCGCCTCTCGGAATGTCCTCGAATACGCAGCGATAGCAAGGTGCACCCGTCGCTGAAACCGCGAGCGCAGTGCCTACCCAACGAACTGCAGCTGCATGTACGACCGGAACTTTCGCGAGGTAGCAGGCGTCGGCCACGAGAAATTTCGTCGGAAAATTGTCACTGCCTTCGATCACCAAGTCGTACATCGACGCGAGCTCGATCGCATTGTGCGGCAAGAAGCGCGTCGCATGAACCTCGACTGAAATACGCTCATTTATCCAGGTGATCGCGGCTCGAGCGGCTTCCCCTTTTTGCCGACCGACATCCGCTTCACGAAATAAAATTTGTCGATGCAAATTGGTTTTTTCGACCTCGTCGTCGTCCACGATGCCGATGGTTCCGACGCCCGCGTGAGCCAGCGCCAAGATCACCGGAGCACCCAAACCGCCAGCACCCACGACGAGCACACGCGCACCTGCGCGTGACCTCACACGCGCGCTCATGCGGGTGCGTCCGAAAAATATTCTTCGAGGCTGAAGTAACGCTCGCCGGTGTCCGGTAAAATGGTGACGACATTTTTTCCGGGACCGAGCTCGCGTGCGACCTCGAGCGCCGCATGAAGCGCCGCTCCGGAGCTGATTCCGACCAGCAAGCCTTCGTGATGCGCGAGCTCCACTTTGCGTCGCCACGCGTCGGCGTCTGTGACGGTGCGCACTTCGTCGACCGCCGACGGATCGTAATTTTTCGGAACGAAGCCGGGCGCGAGGCCTTGGATTTTCGTCGGGCCACGTTCACCGCGCGAAATGGTGGCGCACGCGTCGGGCTCGACCGCGACGATGCGAATCGCCTTTTTTTCCGCGTGGGACGGGTTCCCTTCGGTCATAGCCTGTTTCAGCGCTCGCCCGACGCCGCTGATCGTTCCCCCGGTTCCAACCGTAGCGACGAATGCGTCGACCGAAAGATCGTTCATCGCCTCCAAAATCTCGCGCGCGGTTTTTTCGCTATGCACTTTCGGATTCGCTGGATTGTCGAACTGACTCGGCATGAACGAGTCGGGCGTCGACTTCGCAATGGCTCGCGCGCGCGCCATCGCTCCTTCCATTTGCTCACGCTCAGGCGTCAAAACGATCTCCGCGCCGAACGCTTCGAGGAGCTGGCGACGCTCGAGGCTCATGCTCTCGGGCATCGTCAAAATGCAGCGATAATTTTTCACCGCGCAAACCATCGCCAAGCCGATTCCGGTGTTGCCGCTGGTGGGCTCGATGACCACTCCGCCTGGCTTCAGTGTGCCGTCTTTTTCGGCCATTTCGATCATCGCGAGCGCGATGCGATCTTTCACCGATCCGCCGGGATTTTCCTGCTCGAGCTTCGCCCAAACCTGCGCACGCCGCTCGGGCTGCTCACTGCGAATTTTCACGAGCGGCGTCGATCCGATCAGCTCGAGGACGTTGTCGACGACGCGAGAGGTCATGGGGCCGCAAAAAACTTAGCACGCCACAAACCCGCAGCCTTTGAAGTAGTTGCGATAACGTCGAACGTGATGCAGGGATCAGCCGAAGCGCGGCATCTTCACGAGGAGCACCCGGCCATCGATCTTCATGCCGACACACTCATGTGGTCGCGCTGGATTGGTTACGATTTGCACCGCCGCCACAATCCGCCGCTGCCGCGCGCCGCGCTTGGCGGACACGTGGATTTGCCGCGCATGCGCGAAGGTGGAATGGGCGCGCAATTTTTCGGATTGGTGTCACTGCCGGTTTCGAAAAATACGCACGGGCTCGCGCGCGTGATCGACGAGCAGATCGATGCGCTCGAAGAAGCGATTCATCGGCGACCGAGCGACATTCGGCTCGTCAAAACCGCGAGCGAGATCAGCGCCGCACGAAACGACGGTGCCATCGCAGCGTTGCTCGGCATCGAAGGCGCGCATGCGCTCGAAGGCAATTTGGATCGCCTCGAAGGCTTCGCAAATCGCGGCGTGCGCTATTTGGGAATCTCTCATTTCAGCGCAAATCAAGCGGCTTTTCCCGCTTACGGGCGCGGTCGCAACGACGACGAAGGCCTCACGAGCTGGGGCCGCGATCTCGTCGCAAAATGCGAAGAGCAGCGCGTCGTCGTCGATCTCGCGCACATCAATCGCAAAGGTTTTCTAGAAGCGTGTGAGCTCGCCACCAAACCTCCGATCGTCAGCCACACCGGCGTGCTCGGCGCGTTCGAGCACTGGCGCAACATCGGCGACGATCAGCTCCGTGCGGTCGCCGACAAAGGCGGAGTCGTAGGCGTCATCTTCTGCCCGCGTTTTTTGGGCGGCGAAGGGCTCGGCCCGGTCGTCGCGCACATGAAACACATTTTGGACGTCGTTGGCGAGGACGTGCCCGCGCTCGGCAGCGATTGGGACGGCTTCATCGTTCCGACGCAGGAGCTCCGGGACCCGCTCGGGCTCCCGCTCCTCACCGACGCGCTTCTCGAGGCGGGAATTTCCGAAAGCGTGATCGGAAAAATCCTCCGCGAAAATGTGATGCGCGTTTTAGACGATTAGCCGCTAGACGCCTGCGCGTAGCTCGGCTTGGGGTGCGTGGGAGTGCAATCGCCGCTCTCCCAGCTCCGCGATTCCTGATTCCGGAACGCTCAAGTGCCGTCGCAACTCGCGCACGGTCATCAGCTTCGCCGACTCTTCGGAGATCCTCGACTCACGACCGGCGGGAGCCCCGCGAACGGGGTAAAGGGTCGATGCACCTTTTGCCTTTGAAAAGGCTCGAATCACGCGTCGCGGCGACAAGATGAACGCGCCCGCTGCTGCAAGCGAGTTCAAGAAAATCGCGACCAGCGCCGGACATCCTGCGCGCAATTCCCAAATCCCCTGCTCACCTTCGCCAATCACGTCGGTGCCGAAGCCGGTCACCACATGATGAATGTCGTGCAGCGGAACGGCACGCTGCCGCGCTTGCGGATTCGGAACCCGAAACGAGAGAGGTCCCGCAAAAAGCGTCATCTTCTTCGCCGTGTACTCCGCGATCGTGAAACCATTTTCGGTCATGTACTCATCGACCGCCTGGCCTACCGAAACGTCGATGCCCTCGTCCATTTGCGCCTCCGAGGTCGGATGTAGGGCGACTCGCCAGCTTTTGTAGAAGCGCCGTCCCTATTTTGCATGATTCTCAGCTGGTTTTTGGCAGTGGTCGACGAGCCGGACCGCCTGCGATAGGGTTCGCAGTGGCTGGGGGGCCGCAACAACCTATGGATCGCAATCTTCTGGATACGAAAAATGGAGCCGTCGTAACTACGTGAACGAACCGGGGAGTCCGACCGGCCTCATCGTCGCGGCCTTGCTTGCATCTGCCGTCGGTTCGCTGTTCGCCGGTGGTGAAGGCGCGCTCGTTTCGCTCGCTGAGCCACGTCTGCAGGCCCTCACGAAGAGCGGGGAAAATGCGGCGATTTATCGTCGCTACGTCGGCGACCGTCGGCGTGTGCTCGCTCGCTGGCTGGTCTGCCGCATCGCCGCGACGAGCTTGTCGGCGGTGTGCTTCGAGCGCGTGGCGGATTTTTACGCAGATGACCTCTGGATTCGGATTTTAGCGCCTGTATTTCTGACCATTGCGGTCTACGGCACCTTCGCCGAGATCATGCTCACCATCGCGCGACGCCGCGCTGAGCGCATCGGCGCCATCGCGCTTCGCATGCTGCAGCCGCTCGAGTGGGCGGTCGCGCCGCTGGCCGAGCCCCTCGCGCGCATGGGCCGGTTCATCGGTCGCCGTTTCGTTCCGCACACGGAGCCGCCCGCACGCGTCACCGAGACCGAGGTCGAGTGGGCCGTCTCGCAAGGTGAGAAAGCCGGATCCATTTCGCCTGAGCCGGCGGAGATGATCCGCAACGTGCTCGAGCTCCCGGATCGCACCGCACGCGACGTCATGATTCCGCGGCTGCGCATCACCGCCATCGACGTCGGCACGCAACTCGAGGAGGTGATCTCGATCGTGTCTTCCGAAACGCACTCACGCTTTCCGGTTTACGAAGGCACGCTCGATCACATTTTGGGTTTGCTCTACGCGAAGGATCTTTTCGCGGTCGTGAACGAAAAGCGAATCGACACCACGCGTCTTCGCGAGCTCGTGCGTCCGCAGCTTTTGTACGTGGTGGAGACGCAGCCGATCCTCGGCGTTTTACGGGAAATGCGCGCACGTCGGCTTCACATGGCGATCGTGAGTGACGAGTTCGGCGGCACGAGCGGCCTGGTCACCATGGAAGACGTCATCGAAGAAATCGTCGGCGAGATTCACGACGAGCACGACACCGACGAATCCAAAATCCGTGACATTGGCGAAGGCCGAATCGTGGTCGACGCCGCGATCCCCATCGCTGAAATTTCCGCGCGGCTCGGTCACGAGTTCGACGACGGCAACTCCGAATCGCTCGGCGGTCTGGTCGTACATCGCGCTGGCCGCGTTCCAGAAGTCGGCGCACGCCTCACGCTCGACGGCTTCACGTTCATCGTGCGCGAGGCCGACGAAACGCGGGTCGTCAAAGTCGAGATCGACACGGCACGTGTGCAATCGATGCCCGCATGAAGGAGCTCGTCGTCGACGTGACGACCGAGCGCACCGCCCAGCAAATCGCGGAAGGCATCGCCGACGCATCGTCGTGTGAGGATCCGACGCGCGTGGTTCTGCGCGTTGCAGCGCCGCGCGGAGCCCGCAAATGGGTCGCGAAAATCTTCGGTGGAAAATCCGAGCATCCTTCGCGCGCCGAACGAGGCTCGGCGCTCGTAGCGCGCGGATACCGGGGAATTACCGGTGAAATCGATTCCGCGGGCGACGATATCGTGCGCGGCGATTCGTAGATTTTCGCTACTTATAAGGAGCGACTACTTCGAGCTGACTTTGCCGAGGCCGTCGATCAGCTTGCTCGCTTGATCGATGAGGCCGGGCTTCGCGTCGGTGACGACGTCTTGCTGAACGGCGTCGCCTTTGATGTCGTGGATGACGCCGGAGATTTGCGCTGCGAGCTGCTTGCTCTGACCGGCCGCTTCGTTCGGGCAGACGGTGTCGAACGTCTTCGGTGCGACGTACATCGCCTGGTGGTTCGACGTGATGTCACCGCTCTTGAACGGCGGCGCATCGGCATTTCCCTGAGCGAGCGGATTGATGAACGCTAGCGAGGCCGGCAACGTGATTTGCGGCGGCGTCACTGGAATGGGCGTGACGAGCGGCGCGATGTACGCGACCGCATTGCCGGACGGATCGCGATCACCTACCACGACGTAGGCCAACGTTTGCTGACCCGCGTGCGCGAGCTGATCGGTGATCGGCGCCTTCAATTTCGTGAGCAGAGAGGTCACTGCATCTTTGCGATCATTCAGTGACTGCACCTGAGTGATGAACTCGAGGAGCGTGCTCATCGTGTCGGTCGAGAAGCCGGAGAAGCGGCGACCCGCGAGCTGCGTCCCATCGAAATCGACGTGAATCGCGGCCAAATCCGACGCGAGCGTGTCGGGGAATTTATGATCTTTGCCGAGCGTGTTGTAGCCGGCCTCGAGCTTGTCGCTCAGCGCTTGGAGCTGCACCTTGGCGGCGGTGGCTGACTTCGCCAGATCCTTCGCGTCGTCGGAGCTCTTCGTGCGGTCTTGACCTTGCTGCGATGATTCACCAGCGATGTAACCGATGCCGATGCCGACCACCATCAAGATGAAGGCGAACACGCCAACCTGTTTGCGCGCGCGGCTGCTGGCCTGAAGCACCGCGGTCTCGTCGACCTCGATGCGCTGCGGTTGCTGCGGTTGCGGCTGACGGGCTGCTTGCGTCGGCGGACGATACGGAGATGCGACCGCAGACAGTGGATTGTTCGGATCGAGCGCGGCCGACGACGAAAACGGCGGCGGCGGACCAATGAGCGTTCCCGGAACGCCGATTCCAGATCCGATGGGCGGCGCGGGGCGGCTCGGTGTAGGCGGCGGCCTGCTGGGCGACGGGACCGGCATGGGGACCGGAATTGCCGCAATTGTGCCCGGCGGCGGCGTCGGTGCCGCAGCGGCGCCCGCCTTTCCGAGACGAGCTTTCAGGTCGATCTTGCGCTTCTTTTCTTCGGCCATCCGAGGCTCCTGGTGATTCACCGCGATTTTCCGGCAAACCGGGTTCGAA
>JBDTFL010000216.1:0-3425 GCA_039937955.1 Polyangiaceae bacterium
AGTCACGATGCCACTGGCTCCAGGGTCTGCGGCAATGACCGAGATTTCCAGCGGATCGTACGTCGTAGCCAATTCGCTTCTCGATTCGTGGATCACGATTTCGGAGCGCGGAGCTTTTCAAACGCCGAGCCCCACGCGTTCGACTCAGGTGCGTTCGCAAGCGAGTCGCATCGGTGAGGCGCTCTTCTTCACGTCGCTGATGGCGCCGAACAATTCGTCGGAGGGCGCCCACTCGCGCTTCACGTGCGAGACCTGTCACTTCGAAGGTTACGTCGACGGTCGCACGCATTTCACGGGTCGCGAGGACATTCATGCGACGACGAAGCCGCTGCGTGGGCTCGTCAACAATCGTCCGTATTTTTCGCGCGCGCTCGATCCGGATTTGGCGACAGTCGCGGTGAACGAATTTCGTGTGGCGAGCGCGGGCAGCGGCGTGAGCGAATGGTTTGTCGCAAATCCCGCTGATTTTCCCTGGCTCCATGATTTGGGCGTCGATGCCGAATCTTTGTCGGCCGAAGATCTGCGTCGCGATCTCATCTCTTTTTTGATGGATTTCTCACACTCCGAAAATCCGAACGACGCTCTCCAACATTTTTCATCGCCGCAAGAGCACGGCGCAGAAGTTTTTCGCGACGACTGCGAAAGTTGCCACGAGGCACGTTTGGCCAGCGACGACGCGCGATCACGCGTGCCGTTCGCAGATTGGGCTCGGCTCATTCTCGTGGAGCGCGGCGCCATCGTTTGGGGACGAAACACATACGAAAAGACTGGCGTCGTTCCTTACGTGCACGAGCTGGGCGCGCGCGTTCCCTCGCTCAGACGTCTCGAAAAAAAGCGCCCTTACTTCACGAACGGCACCGCGCCCGACTTGACGAGCGTGCTCGCGCGCGCACGATTCCGAGGAAGCGAATTTTTCCACGACCACGCGCCCGCCGATGCCGCCGTTCTCGCACCGACCGATCAGAGCGACGTGATCGCATTCTTGAAATTGCTCTAATCTGACGGCATAGCCCATGAAGATTCTCTACGGCGTCGTCGGTGAAGGAATGGGTCACGCGATGCGATCGCGCGTGATTCTCGAGCATTTGACGAGCAACAAAGAGCACGACGTGACCATCATGGCGTCCGGTCGCGCGGTCGATTATTTGCAAAAGCGTTTCGGCGAAACGGCGAATGCAGTGAATCGCATTCACGGCCTGCACATCATCTACGAAGAGAATCGCGTTCGTCGGAGCAAGACGCTGACGAGCAACGTCGTGGCCAGCGCCACCGGCGTTCCGAAAAATATCGCGGCGTATTTCGACCTGCTCGCTGAATTCAAACCCGACGTCGTGATCAGTGACTTCGAGTCGTGGACGTACCTGTACGCGAAGACGCATCGTCTTCCGATTTTGAGCATCGACAACATGCAGGTGATCAATCGCTGCCTGCACGACGAAGAAATTCTCGCTGGTGAAAAAGCGAGCTTCGAATTCACACGCGCGTTCGTGAAATCGAAGCTGCCGTTCTGCGACGAATATTTCATCACGACATTTTTCCGGCCGCCGCTGCGCAAGCCGAAAACGAGCCTCTTTCCGCCGATTTTGCGACAAGAAATCCTGGACGCGAAAAGACGCAACGGCGATCACCTGCTCGTCTATCAAACGGCGGAGGGCAACACCGCGTTGGTCGACGCATTGAAGAGGACTGGGCTCGAGTGTCGCCTCTACGGAATGCGGCGCGACATCAAAGAAGAGCAAGTCGAAGGCAACCTTCATTACCGCCCCTTCAGCGAGACCGTTTTCATCGATGACCTGGCCAGCGCGCGCGCCGTCATCGCAGGCGGAGGCTTCACGTTGATGGGCGAAGCGGTTTATCTCCACAAGCCGATGCTCGCGGTGCCGGTCGGCGGACAGTTCGAGCAGGTGCTCAACGCGCGCTACTTGGAACGCGAGGGCTTCGGCGCTTTCGCGAAGACGCTAACCGAGCCAGGCGTCATCGAAAAATTCGTAGCGAGCATTCCGGCGTGCGAGGCGAAGCTTGCAAACTACACGCAAGATGGAAATAGCCTAATTTTCAAGGCTGTTGACGAGTATCTCGATCGCGTGGCGGCCGGCGTCTCATGAGCCCGCTCCCGGTCCTCACGATGTGTCCGCAATGCAAAGATCCGCTCGTCACGATCACGCACGACGAGATTTCGGCGCTCGCTTGTCGTGGTTGCGGCGGCGCTTGGATCGAAACCGACACGATGACCCGCGTGACGTACGCGCTCGACCCATCCTCGATCGCAGTGGGTGACGAAGCTGGAAGCATGGCGCGCCTGGCGTTTCCGCCGCATTCCGCTGCGCCGCCTTGTCCGGTGTGTCACGCGTCCATGAGCACGCTCACGTTGAACGGCACCGACGTCGAGGTCGACGTGTGCAACGAGCACGGCACGTGGTTCGATCGCGGCGAGCTGCAAACGGTGATTCGCGAATTGATGGCGCGTGACCACGCCGAAGATGCACCGAGCGACTTCCGCGTCTCCGAATCGCGTTCGCCAGGAGCGGCGGCGCCGCATCCGATCACGTCGGAAGAATTACGCGCACAAATGATCGCGCAGTATGGCGTGGACCCCTCAGTGCGATCACCCTACAATGACGGCAGTCCATCGGACTACGACACCGCTGCAAATATTGGAATTTCAATCCTCGGATTTCTACTGCGATGAAGCTCTCCGACTACAACGGAACCACACCGTCCGACGACGGCCGCGTGCGTTGTCCGCAATGCCAAGAGATGCTCGAGATCGTCGATCGCGCAACGGTCGTCGGCTACGGATGTCCGAGTTGTGGCGGAATTTGGCTCGATTCCGTGACGACGTTGCGCGTGGAAGCCACCCTCGACACGCAGACGATCCAGGTCGGCGAGGTAGCATCCTCGCTTTCGCAAAATCCAACGCCGCCCCATGAAGCGTCGCCACCGTGCCCGCTTTGCGCGAATCCGATGCGCTCGTATGTGGTTTTAGGAAGCGACGTAGAGGTCGACACATGTGATGCGCACGGCACGTGGTTCGATCGCGGCGAGCTCCAGACGTTGATTCGCGAGCTAATGCGCCGACTGGAAACGGACCCGGTGATGACGAACGCGCCACTGCCCTTGGTCGACGTGAAAGCAAAAATGCTGGCGACCTACGGCGTCGATCCCACGCTCACACCCGGACATCTTTGGCCGGTTCTGAAAGAGATTCTCGACGCGTGGGAAATTCTCACTGAGGGGCGAGTGCTCCCAGGCAACAGAGACTGACCTCTCGCGTGTGCGATCGCGTGCGGTGCTCCCAAACGTAGATGGCCTGCCACGTTCCGAGCGCCAGCGCACCGTCGACGATTGGGATTGTCTCGCTCGATTTCGTGATGGCGCTGCGAATATGCGCGGGCATGTCATCAGGCCCTTCGGCGTCGTGCTCG
>JBDTFL010000217.1:0-3614 GCA_039937955.1 Polyangiaceae bacterium
GGAGACGCCGCCTCGCTCTTCGAAGTCTTGTCGCTCTCTGCCGACGGCACGCTCACGCGAGCAACGCCCAACGTCACGTTCTCGATGGGTCCTGCATCCACGTCGAGCATCGTCTTCACGCCCGACGGCAAAGTCGCGCTCGTTGCACAGGACGACGGAACGATCGGCGTCGTGCGCTTCGACGCGTCGGGACCAGTCGTCGTGCACGCAGCGTTCAAAGGGCCATTTTATGCGGGTTCCATCGTAGTGGACCCGACCGGTGCACATGCGTACGTGCTCGACGCGGACACGTCGAACAACGGCGGCGGCGTCTACCAAGTCGACATCGCGTGTGATGGATCACTCACGTCGAAGGGGCTCGTCGTTCCCGGCGGCACCGCAAATCAAATGGCCTTCGTGCCTTCCACGTCACGCGCAGTGCTCGCCGCCGGTGGTGCATTCAACGCGCCCGACGGCAGCGACACCGATTTGATCGATTTTTCCGGATCGACACCATCGCTTGTCGCGAGCGGATTCGGCTTCGTGGACGGTGGCGCCATCGTGAGCTCCGTGACCGTCATGCCCGACGGCAAGTTCGCGCTCGCCGCCGACAACGGGATCATCGTCGGAAATCGCCTTGCCGCAATCGCGCTTCCGAGCATGAAAAATGCGGGAATTCTCGCTACGCCAAACCCCGCCGCGCTCGTTGCGTCGCCCTTCGACAACGCCGTTCTCCTTTTGAACTCGGACACGGCCGATGCCATTCGCGTCATCTCGTACACGCCCGACGCGTCGACACCTTTTTCGATCGCTGGAGAAATCGCCTACGTGAACCCCAAACCGCAGTTGCCGAGCTTTGCTTCGCTCGTCGCGCGCGGCACGTTGAAGGGGCGCGTCCTCATCGCTGAAAATACGGCGGTGCGCCAAGTCGCATTCGAGCCCGACGCTGGCATCGTCGACGTCTCGTATTTGAATTTCGATGACGATGGCGGCCTTGACCAGATCGTCGGCGTCATCGGCGTCGCGCCGTAAGCGTTAGCCATAGCTTACGTTAGCGATCACTTACGCTCGCCGAAGTCGTCGTAGGCGCCCGCTGTTTTTTTTGCGCTGGCGGCTGGCGGCGGCGGATGTAAAATCGCCGGGTTTTTAGCGGCGATGGTGGTCGTCAGCGGATGCGCGCTCGCTTCCGGCAATGCCGTAACGTCGATCGATGTCGATGTCGATGTCGCGGTCGGAGGCGGCGGCGGAATGATCGCAGCGGTGGGCGTTGGTGCGTGCGAGTCGCCAGCCGCAGCGGTCTTGGGCGCGTCGGCGGCTTTGTCGCTCGAGCGAACCGCCGCATAACCGAGCGTTGCGATCAGCACCGCGACACCACCCAAAAGAAAAAGCGCCGGCCCCGACCGTTTCGGAATCGCAACATGAAGCGCTGAAGGATCCAGCGTCGGATTGCGAGGCGACGACGTGTCGGTAGTGCTGGCGAGAACGAGTCGGGCGCCTGCGGAAACGGGAGGGTCCATCACTGGCAACCTCACGCTTCCGAGTGCGGGCTCGAGCGCCGAGATGAACGCCTCACAGCTCTCGAACCGATCCTCCGGCTTCTTGGCGAGCGCACGCTGAAGTGACTCGTCGATCGCCGCGAGGCTGGGATGCGTTGCCGAAAGCAGCGGCGGCGCGCGATGCAAATGACCCGCTAAAATAGCGGTAACGTTAGACGCCTCGAACGGGGGTCGTCCGGTCAAAAGCTCGAACGTCATGCACGCGAGCGCATATTGATCGGCCGCAGGACCCGGCGGCACCGCGTTTTTTTCGCCAGCTTTGATCTGCTCGGGTGCCATGTAATACGGGGTTCCGCCGACGAACGAGGTTCGGCCATCCGTCGGGCGCACGTTGGCGGCGAGCCCGAAATCCACCAGCACCGGACGACCCGTCGAATGCTCGATCACGATGTTTCCGGGCTTCACGTCGCGATGCACGAGCTTCTTCGCATGCACCGCGTCGAGGCCGCTCGCGACCGCTCGCAACATCGACATCACAGTTTCGACCGGCAACGGAGAGCCGTGCGCGCTCATCATGTGATCGAGCGTCTCGCCGTCGATGAATTCCATCGCGAAAAAATAAGCGCCGTCGTGCGGGCCATACGAATAGACCTGCACCACGTGCTGATGCTTCACCGTCGCGAGCGCCTTCGCCTCACGACGAAAACGCGAGATGGTCTGCGGATCTTGTGCGAGCTCACGGGCAATGAGCTTGAGCGCGAGCGGGCGATCGAGATTGAGGTCGCGCGCGAGATAAACGACGCCCATGGCCCCGCTGCCGATCACCTTCTCGAGTGAATAGCGGCCGTCGACGATGGCACCGAGCGAGCGACTTCCGGGCGATTTCGAGGCCATCGTGATCAGGGAAACATACCGCCCGGCAGCCAAAGCGTCCATCCGCGGAGCAATTTGAGTGCAATGTGCATCTATTATTTTCCAGTGACGCGCGGAATCATTTCTGAGGGGGCGAAACCATCTGACGTTTTCTTCTTACTGAGGGGTGCCTGCTTCCACGCGCACGACGGTACGAACGTGGAGATAACGCCCTCGGTTCACATTTCTGCTGACTCGCCAAAATCCACCTACAAATCGGCGAAAACGCCGGAGAAAACGGCAAACGCGCGTGGTTCACGTGATCCGCGCGTGGTAATTCCCGTGCACTTCGGTTCGATGCTCTCTCGGAGGATCTCCCATGCGAAGCTTTCTTCCTCTCCTGTCGGTCGTCTCGGTCGTCGCTGTTTCGATCGCTTGTGCTGCTTGCGGGAGCGCGGATGATCCGCTCGGCGGTCCGTACGGCGGATCGACCGGCTCGAACCCTGCGCCTTCTTCGGGAAGCGCGTCGGGCGGCAGCGGAACGCAAGGCGTCTCCGGAAACGACGGCGACGCAGGATCCGGAACGGGCACCGGAACTGGAACGGGCACCGGAACTGGAACTGGAACTGGAACTGGAACTGGAACGGGCACTGGAACGGGCACTGGAACGGGAACCGGCAGCGACGCTGGAACTGGAACTGGAACTGGAACTGGAACTGGAACCGGTACTGCGCCAACGTTCGCTCAGATTTACACGAGCTACCTCGCGAGCGGCACGATCGGAAATTGCGGTGCAGGTGGCTGCCATTCGCAGATGAAGTCCGCGTCGGGCTCATACAGCTGGCTTTCGAGCAGAGGGCAGATCGATGGAACGAGCAGCTCCGCGCTCGGCGATCCGAACCAGTCGATCTTGTCGTGGATGGGCGGAAGCATGCCCCGCAGCGGACCGAGCTCGAACGCAAAAGCCACGAGCGACGTCGAGGCCTGGGCCGCCGCCGGCGCTCAGAACAACTGACAATCGCTGTCGAACGCGCGTCGAGCCTCCGATGTCCTACGGTTTCGGTTTCAATTCATTGCGACGAATCAGCTTCGTTTTAGCTGGTTTTGTCGCAGCTCTAATCCTTGCAGGATGCACGCATGTTGCGCCTTACGAACGCGCGCGCTTGGCTGACCCGAACATGACTGCGCTCGATCTCGATGGCCCCGCAGCGGAGCATGTGTACGCCGTTCATGAAGGAGCTGCTGGAGGCGGTGCGGTCGCGGAGAGCGGCTGCGGATGCAACTGAC
>JBDTFL010000218.1:0-3927 GCA_039937955.1 Polyangiaceae bacterium
CCGGGCCCACCGAACGACGTGAGCTCGTACGCGCCCGACGCCGGAATGGTTGCCGATGCTTTGCCGTGGCAGTTTTTCAGATCCGAGTCCGACGACGATGTCGCCGACTCACCAGTAGTGCTGGAACAGTGAGCGACGAAGATCAGGAGCGGGAGAAACGCGAGAGCTCGAAGCTTCATGCAACCGCGTAGAGCAAGCGCTGTTCCGCTCGTAAATTAGTCATTTTCCTGATCGCGCAGAAGAAGCGCGCACGTTTCACCATGAGGATGCTGGATGTGGAGCGCCCCGTGGGGTGGATCGATTAACCGTCACCTGAAAAATCTCGGCGAATTCCGCGCGAGGCTGGCCATGATAAGACGCCACCTATGGAATCGGTGAAGACGTTGATCGTCGGCGCAGGCGTGAGCGGACTCGCCACGGCAGCAGCGCTTTCGGATCGTGGGGATCGCGACCTTCTCGTGCTCGAGGCCGACGCGGAGATCGGCGGTTACTGCAAGACCGTTTCGAAGGACGGCTTCACGTGGGACTACTCAGGGCACTTTTTCCATTTCAAGCACAAGGAGATCGAGACCTGGCTACGTGATCGCATGAAGGGGCAGAAAATTCGCGATGTCGCCAAGCGCTCTTTCATCCACTACAAAGGCGAGAACATCGATTTTCCGTTTCAGAAAAATATTCATCAGCTTCCGAAACAGGAATTCATCGACTGCCTTTACGACCTTTATTTCGCGCGCGCTCCGAAAGAAATGCTCGGGAAATACGGCGCAGAAACGATCATTGAAACGAACTTCAAGGAAATGCTCTATGCGCGTTTCGGTCGTTCGATAGCCGAGAAGTTTCTGATTCCATACAACGAAAAATTGTACGCAACCGACCTCTCGTCGCTCGACAAAGACGCGATGGGTCGGTTTTTTCCGCATGCGGATTTGACCGACATCGTGCGGAACATGAAAGAGGCGGACAACGCGACCTACAACGCGACGTTCACGTATCCCGAGGGCGGCGCGATCCAATACGTGCGTGCGCTTGCGAGCGCCGTCGCGGAAGGATCGATCGCGCTGAACGAAGCGCTGATTGGAATCGACACCGAAAAGAGAATCGCGAAGACCACCAAGCGCGAAATCAAATTCGATCGCGTCGTCTCTTCAGCGCCGTTTCCGAAGCTCCTCGAAATCGCCGGAGAGAAATTCGATCCGAAGATTTTCTCGTGGAACAAGGTCTTGGTTTTCAATCTCGGCTTCGACTCGAAGGGCGACAAGGCGGCGCACTGGGTTTATTTTCCGGACCGCGACTGCGTTTTCTATCGCATCGGTTTTTACGACAACATCTTCGACACGAGCCGCATGAGCCTTTACGTCGAAATCGGATTCTCGAAAGACGCGAAGGTGGACGTCGAAGCGATGCGCGCGCGTGTGCTCGAGGACCTGAAGAAAAATAACGTCGTCACGACGCAGAAGCTCGTGGCGTCGCATTCGGTCGTGATGGATCCGGCGTACGTGCACATCACGCAAGCGTCGATGACCGAGCACTCACGCTTGTCCAAGCAGCTCGCATCGAAAAACGTGCACGCGATCGGTCGCTACGGCGGCTGGAAATATTGTTCGATCGAGGACAACATCGTCGAAGCACGCGAGCTGGTCGCGTCGTTCAAGTAGGGGGCAACGACAGCGCGAAAAGGCTACACTTTCGATCGTGGCGAAATCTGCACGACCGAGAGCGTATCGACCATTCGTTCGCGTGATGGCGGGCGGCATTGTCATCGCCGGCTCGATGGCGTGCAGCTTGTTCGTCGACCTCGATGGTTTGAACAGCGGCGTAGACACCGACGCCGCCTTGATCGAAGCGAGCACGACCGACGGTTTGGCCGACACCAGCTCGGACGCGATCAACGCGACGGATTCCAACTTGGGCTCCGATGGATCCTTCGATGCCGGACCGCTCACACCGATCGAATTCGTTCAAGGAAGCGCAGTCGCCTTCGGCAGCTCCGACGCCGGAACGATGGCGATCACGATCACGGCCGCGCAACCGGGCGACACGCTGATCGTCGCCACGGTGAACGACGGCACCGCAACGGCGCAAATCACCGACGATCACGGCGATCTCTTCACGGCCGTGAACGGCCCTTACGGAGCTCCACACGGCGTTCGCGATTATATTTTTGCGGCGATTGACGTGCCCGGCGGCGCGCAACTCGTGACGATTTCGCTCACCGGCAGTCGGCCCAACTACGTCGAGCTTTACGTCATGGAGTACAGCGGCATCGGCTCCTTCGACGTCGGCTCTGCCAATTTGATCGACGCTGCCGGAACGCTCGAGTCCGGAACCGTTATGACGAAAGCTGCCGGCGAGCTTTTGTTTGCGTGGAGCGAGTGTCAGGGAACCGTCGGGCTCGGTTTCGGTTTCACGTCGCGCTCAACGGCGAGCGGCGATCTCATCGAAGACAAAATCGCGGGCGCGCCCGGCGTGTACGAGGCGACGTCAACGACCAACGCGGCCGGCGAAATTTTGCTCGCGGCGTTCGGGCCGAAATAAAGCCAAATTCAGCCGACTTCGTAATCGTCCGCTCTCGTCTTGTCTTCGCCTTCGTTCATCTTCATTGCGCGGAAAACAATCGTCGCGACCGCACCGGCGATGAGATTGACGATCACTGCCCACAACGCCGCGTAGCCGGGAATCGTCATTCCGAAAATGTGCAGTGCATACGTCGTCGATTTGAACGCGAGCGTCTTGCACATCCAGGTGCCGAGGCTCATGCCGACAGCCCAACCCGCGAGGAGCGCGTGACGGTGAAACCACCGCGTGTAGAGCCCAATCGCGATCGCCGGAAAGGTCTGCAGGATCCAAACGCCGCCGAGCAGCTGCAGCTGGATCGCATATTTTTGGGGAACGAAAAGAATGAAGCCGAGTGCGCCGAACTTCACGACGAGCGACACGAGCTTGGCGACCTGCGATTCCTGCTTGTCAGTAGGGCTTTTGTTGATGAGCTCACGATAGATGTTTCGCGTGAACAAGCTCGCGGCGGCGATCGACATGATGGCGGCCGGCACGAGCGCACCGATCGCGATCGCGGCGAATGAAAAGCCTGCGAACCACGGTGGAAACGAATCGAGGAACAGCGCCGGCACCGCGGCATTGGCTCCATAGTTTTTGAAGAGCTCGGCGTACTCCGGTTTTTTTGCGACGCCGGACGCGAGCGCCATGTAACCGAGCAACGCGATCAATCCGAGCAAGAACGAGTACGCCGGAAGCAACGCGCTGTTGCGACGAATGACGTCACGACCGCTCGAGCTCAAAACGCCGGTGACCGAATGAGGATAGAAAAACAGGGCGATCGCCGATCCGAACGCGAGCGTGGGATACGCGGTGTACGCGCCGAAATTTCCGTTTGCGGGCGGCGCGAAGATCAACTTCTCCGGCGGCACGGCGGCAAAAATTTTCGCGTAACCACCGAGATGCATCGGGATCACGATCACGGCCGCGATGACGGTGACGTAGATGATGGCGTCCTTCACGATCGCGATCATGGCCGGCGCTCGGATGCCACTCGAATACGTGTATGCTGCAAGTATCACGAACGCGACGAGCAGCGGGACATCGGCCCAAATCCCCTGCCCTTGAAAACCGAGCCCCGCGATGACCACTTGGATGCCGACCAGCTGCAACGCGATGTAAGGCATCGTCGCCAAAATTCCAGTCACTGCCACCGCCAGCGCGAGCGCCGGGCTGTCGAATCGTCCGCGAACGAAGTCAGCGGCGGTGATGTAACCGTTCGCGCGAGACACCGACCAGAGTCGCGGCATCACGACGAACACGAACGGATACGCGATGACCGTGTATGGCAGCGCGAAAAAGCCGAGCGCACTGGCGCCGAAGACGAACGCGGGCACGGCGATGAACGTGTACGCAGTGTAGAGATCGCCGCCG
>JBDTFL010000219.1:0-2891 GCA_039937955.1 Polyangiaceae bacterium
TCTTGAGCGGTGCCGGGTAAAAATCCCGGGACGTCGACGAAGGTGACGAGCGGAATGTTGAAGCAGTCGCAGAAGCGAACGAAGCGTGCCGCCTTCATCGACGCGCCGATGTCCAAAACTCCGGCGAGCACTTGCGGTTGATTTGCGACGACGCCGATCGACCTGCCGCCGATTCGCGCGAAGCCAACGATGATGTTCGCCGCATAATCTGGCTGGATTTCGAACAGACGACCGTCGTCGACGACAGCGCGCACGACGTCTTTCACGTCATACGGTTTGTTGGATTCCGCCGGGATCATGGTGTCGAGCTCGGGCACGTCACGATCGGGCGGGTCGGTCGTCGCCAAGAACGGCGGGTCGTCTTGATTGTTCGACGGCATGAACGAGAGGAGCTCACGCGTCTGCGCGATGCAGGTGCGATCGTCGGGCGCCGTCAAATGCGAAACGCCGCTCTTGCTCGCGTGCGTGTGTGCGCCGCCGAGATCTTCTTTCGTCACCTCCTCGTGCGTCACCGCTTTGATGACGTCGGGTCCGGTGATGAACATGTAGCTCGTGCCCTCGACCATCAAGATGAAGTCGGTGATGGCCGGCGAATACACCGCGCCGCCTGCGCATGGTCCCATCACGCAGCTGATTTGCGGGATGACGCCGCTCGCCAACGTGTTGCGCAAAAAGATGTCGGCGTAACCGGCGAGTGATTCGACGCCTTCTTGAATGCGCGCGCCGCCCGAGTCGTTGAGGCCGATGACGGGCGCTCCGACTTTCATTGCGAGATCCATCACGGTGCAGATTTTTTTCGCGAACGCTCCGGAGAGACTTCCACCAAACACCGTAAAATCCTGGGCAAACACGAACACCTTGCGGCCGTCGACCGTGCCGTGTCCGGTGACGACGCCGTCGCCCAAGAACTTTTGCGTCTCCATTCCGAAGTCGGTGGAGCGATGCGTGACGAAGCGGCCAATCTCGATGAAGCTCCCGGGGTCGAGCAAAAGATCGATGCGCTCGCGGGCGCTCATTTTTCCCGAGTCGTGTTGTTTCTTCACGCGATCGGCGCCGCCACCGGCGAACGCTTGTTCGTTCATCGCGTCGAGGCGCGTGAGCTGCGCAGGCGGAGGATGCGTGCCGGCCGTATTAGCCGAGGGACTACCAGCGGGATTGCCAGAGGGTGCTTGCGCCATGGATGCTCGCTCTATAGCGCAAGCCGCGCATCACCGAAATCGCCCGCGTACCGGCCCTATCCGAAGCGAGGTACAATCGCCCCTGCGATGGACGATCAGGATTCCAAGCCCATCGGCGTCAATATCGGCGACCTCATCGCAGACAAATACCTCGTCGAAGCGCGCATCGGGACCGGCGGCATGGGCGCAGTGGTGGCGGCGCGGCACACGGCACTCGGAGCGCGCGTGGCGATCAAAATCTTGCTGCCCGAGACGGCTGGAGATCCGGAGGCCATCGCCCGATTTTCCCGCGAAGCGCGCGCCATGTTCAATTTGAAGAGCGAGCACGCGGCGAAGGTGCTCGACGTCGGCAAGCTGCCGAACGGCGGGCCGTTCATGGTGATGGAGTATTTGTCCGGAAGCGACCTCGCGTCGGCGCTCCATCAACGAGGCCATTTTACGCCGATGGAAGCGGCGCATCTCGTGCTGCAAGCGTGCGAGGCGGTGGCCGAAGCGCACTCTCTCGGCATCGTGCATCGCGATCTGAAACCGCAAAATCTCTTTCTGTCCACGCGCGTCGACGGCTCGGCGAGCATCAAGGTTTTGGATTTCGGAATTTCGAAAATGCCGATCGGCAAAGACGAAGAGATGAGCGTCACACATTCGTCGGCGGTGATGGGAACTCCTCTTTATATGTCGCCGGAGCAGCTCCATTCGTCGGCGAGCGCCGACGCGCGCAGTGACATTTGGGCGATCGGCGTCGTCCTCTACGAGCTGCTCACCGGAAAAGTTCCGTTCGAGGCACCGAGCGCCCCTGCCCTTTATGGCTTGATGTTGTCCTCAAAGCCAAAACCGCCACGCGACCTTCGCCCGGAAATTCCCGAGGAATTGTCACTCGTCGTGATGCGGTGCTTAGAGCGCGACCGCGACGCACGTTTCAAAAGCGTGGCCGAGCTCGCGACGCAGCTGGAGCCGTTTGCGCCCGATTCGATGAATGGTGCCGGCCTTCGTTTGCAAGCCGTGCACGATCGAAACGCCGATCGCCGCACCCGCACTCCGACCGCGCTCGCCGAGACACAGGCGGCATCGGGCGCATCGGGAGCGGTGCCGACCCAAGCAACTTGGGCAGACGCGACCACCAAGAGGCTCAAGAAAACTTCGCCGGTGATGATCGCAGGCGCAGTGGCCGTCGTGCTCGCAAGCGCGTTTGCCGTGAGAACGCTGCTTCGAGATCGACCTTCTGTCCACGCAGATGCCTCTCCGACGTCGAGCGCCGTGGACCTTGCGAGCGCGGACGCGCAGACGCCGATCACCTCGGATTCTGCACCTTTCACCGCATCCTCGCCCGCGAGCGCCGCAGCGTCGAGCGCCGCAACGATGATCATCCCAGAGATTTCGAACGCCGTTGCGAGCAGCAGCGCTCGCCCTGCTCACCCGCCGACTCACAAGACACGACCCGCCTCGCAACACCCGAATGCGGCCAGCAGCCCGTCGGCCAACCCGCTGCTCGACAACCGCAACTCCTACTGAGCTGATACGCTCGCGCAAATGAAGCGGGCGAGCGTTTGGGCACCGACACTGGCTCTTTCGATTTCGCTCGCAGGGTCGGGCTTCGCGCAATCGGCCTCGAGCGACGCCGCCGCGCAAAAGTTTTTCGACGAAGGTCGCGACTTGATGGCGGCGCAGCGCTACGGCGAGGCCTGTCAGAAATTCGACGCGAGTGAACGACTGTCG
>JBDTFL010000220.1:0-4584 GCA_039937955.1 Polyangiaceae bacterium
GCGTTGTTGCCGCGCGTGCGGTCAGCGAGGTCGGCGTGCGTGAGCAACACTTGAGCGACCGGAATGTCGAGCGATTGAAATGCCTCTTCGTATGCGCGCACGAGAACGCTCTGTCCGGCAGCGGCAGCGGCTTGGAGCTTGGCCATCTCGCGCGGGCGTGATCGAAAGCCGAGTTTTTTCGTTCCGAGCGCGATCGCGCCGCTCGACACGATCACGCACGAAAGGCCTTTTTTTACGGCGCTTGCGACGTCCCTCGCCAATCGCGTAATGACGTCGCGGTCGTTCGCGATCGTGCTCGATCCGATTTTGACAACGAGTCTTCGTGATTTGGCGACGGCCGCGCGCGAGGCTTCGCTTTTCAAGAAGCGCTCGCCAAACCGCCACTCTTCACGAAGTCGTCGAACGCGGCGTCGAGGCGACGAACGAGCCACTCGGGAACGCCAGCGACTGCGATGAGAACGCCATCCAACATTTGGGTGGGTGCGTCGCGAAGATCCTCGGCTGCATTGAGGCGCGGCGCTCGTTCGACCGCGAGCTCCGGGTTGATGACGGCCATCATCGCGGCGTCGATCGCCTTGCGAATCAGCTTTGCTTCTTCTTCGTCGATGCGAACCGAACGCAGAGCTCTGTTCTTTTCAATATATCGATCGAACAGGTGGCCCAATGCGAACACGTGGGCGGCTCCGCGGACCGGCGGAAGGATCGCGAGAGGCGAAAAACGCGTCACCAGCTTGCGCGATGCAAAGCGCAACGCTTCACCGAAAATGCCGCGAGCAGCTTCGCGAGGCTCGGGCTCGGAGAGGAGGTTTCGAGCTTCTTTTGTCAGGGAAAGGCCATGCCGCGAGGCGATGTCTTGCGCGAGTGCGCCGCGCAGCCGACGCGCCAGGGCATTGGGCAACCACGGAAATGGAATGACTCCGCTCGCGCCACCCAGCGCCGCATAAACTCCGATGCGACCGATGCCTGCAGAGCCTGCGGCGGGCGTGTTGTGGCGGTCCAATTTTTTCTTTTCAGTAGAAGAGGCCATAGAGGGATCTCGCGCAGCGTCAGACGAATGCGCGTGAAAGAGGACGAAGCTCCACGATGACCGAGTGCGCTTCCTCGGCCAAGTCGAACAGATCATGCGTGCGAAGGGCGGCGCCGAGGTCGACGAGCAGATCGTCGCCGTCACCGCGCGTAGTTCCGCCTTTGGTGGTGACGAGGCGAGCGAACGTGCGGGCCTCGCCGTGGATGCGAACCGCATACGTGCCTTCGCGTGCTGCTACTTCACCGACGGCGCCTTGCTCGACTTTGGATCCGCTGATGACGATGGCTTCGTCGGCGTGGAGCGCGAACGGCGAATCCAGCGCAATTCGCCCAGAAAATAGCACCCAGCTGGTGTCCGACAGCGCGGCGACGATGCGTCGCGAAAGCGCACGCGCGACATCTCCGGGTAGCTGCGCAGTGGGGTCCTCCAGCAAGATGATTTCTGCGCCTGTTGCCAAGGCTGCTGCGAGTGGCGCCAATGCACGCACGTGGGGACGCGCGGCTTCGAGCTTCGTGTCGGCGTCCTCTCGAAGATCGAGAAGGCCAAGTGCGCGATGCGCGCCGTTCGATGCGAGCGACTTCGATTTGCCGGCGAGACGCGCGCTCCATGTTGCGTACGTGTCGAGCGTCCATTTTGCGGGGAGCTGATGAGCGACTGGCGCCGACGCGACCACGCCGCGCTTCGCTGCATCTGCGGCGATTTCCCCGGCGACGAGCAATTCACCGGAAGACGGTTTTACGAGACCCGCTGCTGCCTCGAAGAGCGCGCGTGGTGCTCCGAGCATGATTGCGCTCTCGCCTTTTTTTGCGCCGGTGACGAACGAAAGTCCGTCGATGTCGGGCATGCCTGCCGTGTCCACGCGAAGCGCGCGCGCATCGAGCAACGACTCTTGCGATTTCGAATCCACCACGACAGCCACGCTACGAGCTTTCGCCATCCTTTTCGAGCCTGACGCGCACATGTGCTCCGGTATCCGAGACGCGCCGTGTCTCGAAGCACTCCCTGCGCGAGAAATCACGACGATGCGCGCAGCGATTTCTGGCCTTCGGCACGCGTGTCGCTAGGCTTGTGATGTGGAGGCACGAACTGCGATGAATCGCGGGAAAAATGCGGCTTTGGTCGGGGTGCAGGCCCCCATGCGCGCGGGGCGCTTCCCCCGTCTGCGCAAGCGCTCTGTGCTTCGCGCTGCAGCGGCAACCTTGTTTCTCGGAATGGTTGCGCCGCTCGGTGCGGGCTGCGCAAACACCGACGACAATCAGGTGAATCCGCCGGTCGAGCTAGGAATGACCGACACGATGGCTCCGTACTATTCGGACCAGGAGCTGACGCTTTATCAAGCGCAGCTGCCGGTCAAGATTCCGATTCGCGCACCGACCGCCGCGGAGTCGAAGGCGCTCGGCAAAGAGGCGCCGTATTCACATGCGCCGTATTATACGTCGACCGATACGCGCATCGAGATTCGCTTCACGCTGTCGAATCTCGACGACAAGGATCATTCGGTCGAGCTTTTGTTCGACGCTTGGAACGAGTTCGATCGTTACAAGCCGGGCGTGCAAGTGGTTTCGGATGATCAGACGACGCCAGATTTCAGCGTCAACGATCAAACGCACGTCGTTCCGGCAAAATCACGTTTGCAAGGAACGCTGACCAGCGACGACACCACCGAGATGGAAGTCGATCTCGCAACGGCCGAAGCGATCATGGCCGGCATCCCGCCGCTCGGAATGGACGTGAGCGCAAACGCGCTGATGAACCACGCGATGAACGTTCAAAATCGATCGACGCAACCGGACCCGCTCATTCAACAGTGGATCCCGAAGAGCGGAATTCCGGGCCTCACTGGATTCGATCTCGGCATTCGTACGACCGAGCCTGCAAACATCGCGATCGAAGTGACCGTCGACGTCACCGACTTGAACGGCAACCGCGTGGTTGCACAAGGGGACACCACGGACAAGACGATCGGCCTTCCGCCCAACACGCTTGTTCCGCCCAAAGCACCTGCCGAAGATTGAATCGGCTCTGAAATAAGCCTATTTGCGATCGCAAATTTGGATCAAGGAACGAGGAGCACTTTTCCTTTGGCCTTGCGATCGTGCAGGTACTGATGCGCCGCTCCGGCTTCTTCGAACGAGAAGCTCTTGTCGACGTACGGTTTGATCTCGCCCTTCTCGTACATCTCCATCAGTGCAATCAATTGCGGCTCGATGAGATCCGGGCGCGTGAACAGGTGACCCATGTTCGTGCCGGCAACGGTTTTGTTGTCGTCCATCAGCTTCATGGGGCTCCACTTTTTTACCGACATGACCTGCATCAGCGCATTGAAAATGTTGCGCGTGTTGCCGGTTGCCGCGGCTGACAAACCGAACGCCACGAGTCGTCCGCATGGTGCGAGAAGATCGTAGCCGTCGGTCCACGATTTTCCGCCGACCGGATCCAAAATCAGATCGATGCCCTTGTCGCCGACGATCGCGCGCGCGGCGGCCGCGTAGTCGCCGCTCGAATCGAGCGGGTGATGGCAGCCCTGCTCTTTCAAAAATGCGTGCTTCGACGATGATGCCGTTCCGATGATCGTGCACTCGCGCGTCTTCGCGATTTGGATTGCGGCTAGGCCGACGCCGCCCGCTGCCGAGTGAATGAGGATGGTCGACTTCGGACGAAGATGTCCGTTGAAGAGCATCATGTTGTACGCGGTGACGTAGACGACCGGGAGCGCCGCGCCCTCTTCGAAGCTCATTTTCTCGGGCATTTTGATGATTTGAGAAGCGAGGACGATGACGACATCGCTGTAGCCGCCGAACTTGCACATCGCCAAAACGCGATCACCGATCGCGACGCTCGTCACACCGTCGCCGATTTGATCGACCACGCCCGACACTTCGTAGCCAACGACCGCCGGCAGCTTCGGTGCGTCCGGATAGAGACCGACGCGCGCCATCAAATCAGCGAAGTTGATCCCGCTCGCCTTCACGCGAATGCGGACCTCACCTTTTTGAGCGTCGGGGTCGGGTGCCTCTTTGAGTTTGAGGACGTCGGGCGAGCCGGTCTTCGTTATCCAAATTTGGCGCATCTATTTGAGCCGACCGTCGAGCGTGACCGCCGCACACGCGAGCATGGCGGCTTCACGCAACAGACGAAGCACCTCGTGACGATCCTCACACTCGGGAACGTGATCGAGCAGCACTTGCGCGAAGAGCTTTGCGCCCGTGTGGATCGCCTCGTAGTCCGCGAGCTTCTTGGGCGTCGCGTGATGGTGAGAGAATACGTATTCGGGATCGAAATAATTTTCGCTCATGGGCTTCCGAAAAAACTACACCACCATGCGCTGCGGAGCGAGCGTCGTCCGCGTGATGGCGACGGCCGTATGAGCACTAACCGCCATTGTCCGAATCGCACCCGCCGAGACCCCACTCGCCGAACGCGCACTCGACGTTCGTGTCGTTTCCGCACGACCCGTAGTCGCACTCGAGATCTTCGGTCGAGCAAAGTGTTCCGATGCGCGGTCGATTGGGAAACGCCGGGCACCCTGCTTGGGGCTGATAGCAACCCCACACTTG
>JBDTFL010000221.1:0-8755 GCA_039937955.1 Polyangiaceae bacterium
AGCGCCTCGCGACAACCGCGGAATGAGCGAGAGAAGAACGGCGCGCGTGGCTTGCGGAACCGACGGCAAGAGCTGCGCGATCGCGTACGTGGCCGATCGACCGTAAAGCTCGAGTGATGCCGATGCATGTTCGGCGACGTCGGGATCGGCGAGCGCGTCGACGAGTGTGGGAACGTCGCTTTCTTCGTGAACGAGACTGAGCGCGACGAGCGCGGCGCTGTAACCGCGCGTGTCGCTTTTGTCGTGAGCACGTGCGCGAATGTTTGCCGTTCCGCGCGGCGTGAGGCGCATCGCAGATCGTGCACGTTCGAGAACGTCGTCCTCGATCGAGGCAAAAAGAAGCCATCCGGAGAGTACGAGCAACGCTTCACGGGCCACGGTGCTCGACGTGTCACCGGTGGCGTCGACGAGCGCGAGCAGCGCCGCCTCTTCACGCGAGCGCGACGCCGCGAGAATGGCGTGACGTCGGAACAGTGGATTTTTCGCGAACGGCTCGAACGTGCTCCACGGCAAGCGCGCATCCAAACGCGACAATGCTTCGAGCGACGCGAGCGTGAGCAGCATTTCATTGGCCGACAAATTCGCCTGCAGCCCGGCGATCGCCGTTTCGCGCGCGAGCTCACTGGCGAGCCCGGCGTTTCCCAATCCTTCGGCGGCGGCGGCGCGTACGTTTGCGTCTTCGTCGGACAATGCTTCGGACAAAGCGATTGCGCTGCGGTCGTCGGGCACGCCGCTGAGCACTTCGACGGCGAGCTTTCGACCGTCGGCGTCGAGCACTTTCAATGCGGAAATTGCCGCGTCGATCGAATCACGACCCAGAACCACGAGCGCTTCGACGACCGAATTTCTGAGCCCGATATTGTCCTTGTCTGCGAGTGATCGCGTCAGCTCCAACACGATGGCCTCGCGGCGCGGCATAGCTTGAGCGATCGACGCCGCCTCTTTGCGCACGCGCCAATCCAGATCTCCGAGCGCGAGAATCAAGAGCGTCGGGCCCTCGGCTTCGTCGAAGTCGGCCAACGTTTGCACTGCCAGACGACGCTTTTCCGGATCGGCATCAGCCAACGCAACGCGAATGGCTGCTGCATCGTTTTTCTGGCTGGCGTTCTTCGTCACGAAAACACCTTGCTCGCGGCAGGCGCGATGCTGCCGGCGCTGACCAGCGGTTCGGTCAAAACGGCGAACCGCGTGGTGTCGAGCACGAAGACCATCTCTTCGTCGTTCATCGTGACGCCGGCAATTCCGCGTGAATCCTCGCCGCCGCCCAACACGGGAGCGGGTCGCAGATCATTTTGCGTACCGAACACGCCGCTCACTGTGTCCACGACGAGCGCGACGAGGCGGCCGCCGATATCGATCAAGATCCATTTCGTTCGGCGTGTTTCGGGGAGTGGATCGAGTCGGAAGCGGACGCGCAGATCGACGACGGGAACGACCTCGCCGCGATAATTGGCAACGCCGCGAACCTCGCGCGGTGCGTCCGGCAGATCGATGACGTCGAGCGGATTCACGATCTCGCGGATGGCAGCGATGGGCAGCGCGTAGCGCACCTCACCGACCGAAAAGCCGACCAGGTTTCGGAGCGGATCTTGGCGTATGCGCTGAAAGTCGACCATCTTTAGGACTCCAGCACCGCGCGCAAATCCAGCAGTAAAAGCAGCTCATTTTCAGGTCGCCCGATGCCCAGAACGTACGCGGGTTGATCTCCGCCGAGCACCTGGGGCGGCTCGATCTCGGAGTCGGCGAGGCGATAAACTTGCAGCACCTCGTCGACCCACAATCCGATCTGCTCATCGTCGCGGTCCACCAACAAAATTCTGGTTCGAGTGTCGGCCGGCGATTCTTTGAGACGAAATCGGCGACGCAAATCGATCACCGTGACGAGCCGACCCCGCACGCTCACGATGCCTTTCACGTAACGCGGCGCACGCGGTACCTCGGTGAGCGGAGGCGGCTTCAAAATTTCTGCGACGAGCGCGATGCGCACGCCGTACTTTTCGCCGGCGAGCATGAAGCCCAAGTACTCCACACGGAGACCCAGATCTTCGGCACGCCGAACGGCTGCTCGAGATTCAGCGCGACGCCGTACGAGCCCGTCCATCGCCCCTCCCTTCCGGTGATTCGCGAGTGCGTCCTGCGACATCGATGACGACGCGATCTTTGTCGCCGACGAGAACCTCTTCGAGAAGCGCCGCGACGTCGAGCACGAGACCGACGCGTTGATCGCCGAGCTCGGTTGCGCCGGCAAAGCCGCGCACGTTTGCCAGGGATTTACCGAGCGCTTTGATGACGATGTCCTGTTGACCAACCAAGCGTTCGACGACGAAGCCGAGACGACGCGAGCCAACCGAAGCAATGACGACGAATTTTTTTCGACCGTCCGATGCGCGCTCGACGCTTGCTTCCGGCGTGTCGATTTCGAAGAGGCGTGAGAGCCGGCACAGCGGCAACGTTTGCCCGCGTTGGGTCATGACCTCGCGATTTTCGATCACGCGGACGTCGCGTTCGTTGAACACGATGGCCTCTTCGACGCTGGCCAATGGAATTGCAAACGCGCGACCGCCGATCTCGACCGAAAGCACGCTGATGATGGCGAGCGTGATCGGAAGCGTGACCGTCATCTTGGTGCCGATGCCGACCTCGCTCGAGATGTCGACGACGCCGCCGAGCTTGGCGATGTTGGTTTTGACGACGTCCATTCCAACGCCGCGTCCGGAGACTTCGTTCGCTTCCTCTTTGGTGCTGAAGCCCGGAATGAACACGAGCGACAAGACTTCGCGGGGCGTGATCTCGTTCGCTTGCTCGGCGGTGAGCAGTCCACGACGCACGGCGGTCTGAATCAAGCGTTGTGGATCCATACCGCGACCGTCGTCCTCGACCTCGATGACGACTTGATTTCCTTTTTGGAACGCATTGAGCGCGATCGTTCCTACTGCAGGTTTTCCCACGTTTTTGCGTTCGTCGCGGGTCTCGATGCCGTGATCGATCGCGTTGCGAATCATGTGCATGAGCGGGTCGGAGAGCTCTTCGACGATCAACTTGTCGATCTCGGTTTCTGCACCCGTAATGACGAGATGAACTTCTTTTTCGTGCTCGCGCGAAATCTGCCGAACGATGCGCGCGAGCTTGTCGAACGCCTGGCCGAGCGGAACCATGCGCACCTCGAGGATGCCGCTCTGCATGGTCGCCAAGTGGCGCTCGAACGAGCGATGCAAACGATGCAGCTCGCTCGAAAAATCTTTCGCGCCGGGCCGATGTCCCGCACGCTCGGAAAGTCGTGCGATGGCGGTGCGCACGATCGCGAGCTCGCCGACGATGTTCATCAAGTTGTCGAGCTTGCGAATGTCGACGCGCACGGTTTGGCTGACCGAACGGAGTGACATGTCGCGTTTGTCGATCGCGGGCGGCGGCGGCGTGCGAATGATCTGCTCGCGACCCGTTGCGGCTTGCGGCGGCGGCGTCGACGAATGTGACGAATGACCTTGCTCACCCCAAACGACGGGCAGCGGAAAATCTTTGGCCATCGTCGGTGGCGAGTTCAGTGACATCGCGGGATTTTCCATTCCGATCCGGCGCTTCACCTCCTCTATACGGATGTGCGGTGCACCGAGCGCTTCTTGCAAAACCGTGCCGTCGGCGTGGCTCGCCATCAAAATTTCGAGATCGATCACGTCACCTTCACCGACCGATCCGGTCGGCAAATACGTGATGATTTCCCCAAGCGGACGCGCTTTCGCTTTCAGCTCGTCGAGCGCGGTGTCGATGGTCGAGAGCGCGAACGTGACATGCAAACGAAAGAGCGAAACGCCCGCCTGAATGTTGGTGCGGAGCCGATGCTCTTCGTATTCGGTCAAAACCCCCAGCAAACCCGGATCGAGCTCGTATTGCGCAACGGGGCTCGCGCCACCTGCGCCGCTTCGTTGTGTGACTTGGCCGAGCGCCAAAAGCAGCGCTTTCATTTCCGCTTCCGGCATCGAGCGATCGCCGCGCTCAGCTGCCAAAATTTGTCCGTACAGCTCGGCGGACCTGAAAAGCAGATCGACGACCCCCGTCGTCATGTCCAAACGACCGAGTCGCAAATCGTCGAGCACGTCTTCCAGCTCGTGCGACAGACCCGTCATCAATGTCGCGCCGAAGAGGCCCGACAAACCCTTCAGCGTATGAACGGCGCGAAAGACGTCGTTGACCAATTCCGGATCGTTGCGCCCGCTCTTCGCGAGCTCGTCGATCGCCAGTAAATCACGGCCGAATCCATCGACCAGCTCCTGCGCTTCGGAGAAAAATTCTTCGCGCGCTTTGTCGATCGATTCACGACCACCACCGCCGCCCCCACCCGTGTGCTCTGCCATGGCGCGTTTGTCCTCACGCCGCGCCGTCGAAGAGCTTCGTGCATGTTGCACACAATTCTTCGGGGGTGAACGGTTTGGTCAAATACGAATTGGCGCCGAGCGCGAGCCCGCGGCCAACGTCATTTTTCGCGGCAAGCGTAGAGATGATCACGAGCGGCGTTTTTTTGTGATGCTCGGATCCGCGCACGAATTTGATGAGCTCGAGCCCGTTGATGTCGGCCATGTTGATGTCGGTGATGATCAAATCGTAAGGGCCGCGCGGCAAAAGGCGCATGGCGTCGAAGCCACTCGTGGCCTCGATCACGTCGCAACCGCCGACCGCCTCGGAAAACGAAGCGTCCTCCAAGATCGCGCGCACCAACGCACGCGTCGACGCAGAGTCATCGACCACCAACACCTTGCGCATCGGGAATGACTAGAAGGATACACCGCCCATCTCGGCGCGCGCAGTTTGTGGATTTGCTATCGTTTGGCCCATGCTCGAGCCCGCACCTACGGCCGCCGCGCTCATCATCGGCAACGAGCTTTTGTCGGGAAAAGTCGAGGAAGCGAATCTTCCGCTGCTCGCGCGCACGCTGCGTGGCCTCGGCGTCGAGCTGAAACGCGTGGTGATGGTTCTCGACGACGTGGACGTGATCGCGAAAGAGGTTCGCGAGCTCGCGGCTTCGCACGATTGGCTTTTCACTTCAGGCGGCGTCGGTCCCACGCACGACGACGTCACGATCGAAGCGGTCGCGAAAGCATTCGACATGAAGGTGGTGTCGAGCCCAGAGGTCGAGCAAATGATCCGTACCTATTACGGAGAGCGCTGTACGCCGGGCCATCTGCGCATGGCGCTCATGCCAGAAGGCGCTGCGCTCGAGGCGAGCCCGGAGATTCGCTGGCCCACGTTACGCGTGAACAATACGTGGTTGCTTCCGGGAATTCCGGAGGTGTTTCGCATGAAGCTTCCCGTCGTGGTGTCGCGAATCTCGGCGGGAAAACCCTATATTTCACATGCAGTATACACGCAAATGGAAGAGGGCGTTTTGAAGCCGTTGCTCGACGCCGTAGTCGCCGCGTTTCCCGAAGTGAGCGTCGGCTCCTATCCGAAATGGCGCGACCCCTCTTACAAAACGAAGCTCACGTTCGACGGCCGCGACGAGCTGAAAGTAATCGCCGCGACCGATGCGTTCATCGCCACGCTGCCGAAAGGCGAGCCTCAAAAGATTGAATAATCAAAAGCCGCGCAGCGCGTAGGCGTCTAGGAATGCGACGGATCTTTGAAGGGTCCGCGCTCGACGCTCAGGTCGACGGTGCTCCCGTGTCGCAGCACCGTCAGGCGAACTTTGGTCCCCACGCGGCCTTCGAGCGCACGCTGAACGTCGGGCGGGCTCATTTTCGTCACCGACTCGCCGTCGATGGCGAGGAGCTCGTCCCCGACCAAAAGTCCTGCCTTGGCCCCGGCCATGTCCGAAGGCGCCTCGCGCACGAAAACCCTCCCAGTTGGGTTATCACGGGCAAAAACAGCCCCAACCGAGCCATCCCAGGTTGCACAAGAGAGCGCACAGATGGCCGCAACGACCCCCATAAGCAGACTTCGGTGCAAGGCGATAGCCGTTTTCTTGCCAATTGCTAGTCGCATGAGCGGGTCCGTTACCGAGCGAGTTTCAGAGTCAGTCGTTGATTTGTCACGAGGACGATCGCTAAACTCCCGTTACTGAGCTCCATGGTGTGGAAGCTGGTTATCGAGGACGATGAAGGGAAGCGGACTACCGTCCCGCTGACTCGCGAGGCGTACACCATCGGCCGTAAGGAGGGGAACACCATCCGCCTTACCGAGCGCAACGTGTCGCGCGATCACGCGAAGCTGCAAAAGCGAAACATGAACGGTGCTGCTGCCGGGATGAACGGCAACGGCAACGGCGCTTCCTACGCGCTCGAAGATTGCTCCAGCTACAACGGCGTCTACGTCAACGGCATCCGTGTCGCGACGCCGCAAGATCTGACGCACGGCGATCTGATCCAAATCGGTGATTACCGAATCTTGATTCAGGACGACGCTGTCGCCGAGCCGCAAGCCGAGCCGGTGTTGGCGGTGAGTGGAGAGGTGCCCGCCGCACAACCGCAGATTCAAGCGGCCACGCGCGGCTCGATGATGCTCGAGCGGCCGAATCGTTTGGTCATGCTCGCCGGACCCACGCCGGGCATGGAATACCCGCTCGGATCGGATCGCGTGACCGTCGGCCGTGCGGAAGACGCGACCATTTCGGTGAATCACAATTCAGTCTCGCGCCTGCATTGCGAGATTCACGCGCTCAGTGAAGGTCGTTACGAGATCGTCGACAAGGGATCGTCGAACGGCGTTCGCGTGAACGGATCGGATCTGCGGCGCGGCATCGTCGAAGCCGGCGACATCATCGAGCTCGGCGACGTACGTTTCAAATTCGTCGGCCAGGGTCAAATCTTTTTGCCGGGCGTCAACGACTCGCAGCAGCTCGAGTCGATCAGCGATCGCGTCGCAGATGCAGCGCTCGGTCGTCGTCGTTCGAGTGGCGGCGTGATCGCGATGGTCGTCATCGCGATGTTTGCGTTGGTTGGCTTCGTCGGTTTCATTTTCCTCAAACACAAAACCGGTGGCGCCACGACCGACCCCACGAGCGCGAGCCCCGACGACGCAACGACGGCCGTGCTCGCTTCGGCGAAGGCTTTGTGCGCGCAGGGAAACTGCGAAGCCGCCCACGACAAGCTCTTGCTCGGAATTCCAGACGGCTCGCCAGCGCGGGATACAGCTGATTTCAAGGCGATCGAAGCGTCTTGGGCGGACATGATGCTCGACCGCGAAAACAACGAGCCGGATCCGATGCGCAAGCAAAGCATCCTGAAAATGGTCTCGGCCACACCGACGGTCGACGCGGGACGCCGCAAGATCGCGGACGATCGTCTCGCGGCGTTGCAGACGCCAACGGCAACGGCGTCGACGACGAACACGCCGCCGCCGATCCCGACGCAGCCCGATGGTGTTCCGACGCACATTGCTTCGATCGGGCCCACCCCGACACCCGAGCATCCGCCCACTGCAACGACGAGCACCACGCCGCGTACGCACAACACGAGCAGCACCGCAGCCGGTAATGGCAGCGTCGCCGATCAAGCGCGCGCTCTCATGCTCAAAGATCCGAACGGCGCGAAGAACCTTTTGATGCCGCGCGTCGCCGCGAAAAAAGCGACACCCGAAGAGGTCACGCTCCTCAAGGCCGTGTGCAAGAGCCTCAAAGATTACGAGTGCGTGAACATGTGCAAAGCGCAGCTCGGCGACTAGATCTCGCGCAGCGATCTAAAATCGCCTTGTTTTGAAGGCGATTTTGAATTTAGAGCAATTACTCTAATCGCCTGGTCGGTTTCGATCTAAAGAAGCTCTATGAAGCGCTTCGCGATTTCAGGGGCTGTTCTCGGCGCGGCATTCGTCGGTGTGGGTGCGGCTTGCTCGAATGCGAGCTCCACGAGCATCGCGAACGATACGAACAACGCGAACGACGCAGCTGTCGACGGTGCGATCGCGAAAAGTTGCGCGTCTAAAGCTCCGACGCTGGCCGACGATCCGCTCGCGCAAAATCCAGCGCAATGCGGACAGCCTGCATACACGTGGCTCTCGGGAAATTTTTTGGGTGACGTGACGAGCATCGGCACGACGAGCACCTCGCCCGCCGGAGCCGCATCCATTTTAATCGCGGCTTCGGGCGTGACCAAGACTGGGCCGCTGCTCGACGTGATGGTCGAGCAGATCGCGTACACGACGCAGGATCGCGGCAAGAAAATCGACGCGACGGCGCTCGTGGCATTTCCGACGTCGGGTGCTTCGCAAACGTCTTACGACACGCTCTTGGTCTTGCACGGTACGGCGGGCTTCAACGATTCGTGCGCGCCGTCTGCTGATCCGAGCACTCCTCCACTCTTGGCCGCGCTCGCATCGCTCGGTTACATCGTCGTCGCGCCGGATTACATTGGTCTGCGCAGCCTCGAAGGACCCACCGGATTTTTGCATCCATATTTGGTCGGCGAGCCCACCGCCATTGCGTCGCTCGACGCGGTTCGTGCGGCGCAAAAGCTCGTTGCAACGCGTCCCGAAGCCGCGTGCGCGAGCGGGAAATTCGTAACAATTGGTGGATCGCAAGGCGGACACGCAGCGCTTTGGGTCGATCGTCTCGCACGGTATTACGCGCCGGAGCTCGAGCTCGACGGTGTCGTCGCAACCGTGCCACCCGCCGATTTGGTGGGCGAAACGAATCGCGCGCTGACGCAAGAAGCTCCGGCAAGCGAAAACGCGGCGGCGTTTTTCGCGGCGTCGAGCGATTGGTACGGAACGCGATCGATTTTGTCGCAAGCGCTGCTTCCGCCGCTCGACATCGATCTTCCGCAAGCGATGA
>JBDTFL010000222.1:0-2624 GCA_039937955.1 Polyangiaceae bacterium
AGCTCACGTCGACGGCAAGAATTTCACGATCGACGCTGCGGCGGCAGGTGACTGCAAAGCAGGCGCTGAATGTCACCTCACCATCACGCTCAAAGCGGCCGGCGACTACCACATCAACAAAGAGTACCCCTACAAATTCAAGGCCGAGGGCGCGGGCGTCGAATTCTTGGGCAGCGATGCCGCAGGGAAAAACACGTTCTCCAAGAGCGCCGGCGACTTCCTGATCGACAGCGGTGATCCCGCCAAGAGCGCGACGATGACGGTGAAGTTCAAGCCTGCCGCAAAGGGCACATCGACCATCAAGGGCACGTTCAAGATGAGCGTGTGCTCAGCGCAAAATTGCCAGCTCGAGACGCAAGACATCTCGGTGGACATTCCAGTTCACTGACTCTAGACGCCTGCGCGTAGCTCGGCTTTTGTTGATACGCTGACGTCGTGGCCATCGCCGACGAAATCCAGCGGGTCGCGCAAGGGGTAGAGCGCCGGTTCCAAGCGAGCCGGCGCGTCCTCTCATTTGCCGAATACCTCGATCTTTTTGCGACGAATCCCGTGCGCTATGCACGCGATGCGAGTCGGTATTTGCGCGACACGATTGATCACTACGGAACGAGCAAGATCAAATATCCGTGGGGCGAGAGCACTCGTTACAACCTGTTCGATCTGCCGTGGGAGCGTCCGCAGACCGAAAAAGCCGCAGCACCGGGCGCACTGATTGGACAGGAGCAAGTCCAAGAAGAGATCCACCGCGCGCTCGCGAATTTTGCGAGCGAAGGTCGGCCGAGCCGTTTGGTTTTGCTGCACGGCCCGAATGGATCGGCGAAGAGCACGATCGTCGGCTGCCTAATGCGCGCGCTCGAGAATTATTCGACGCTCGATGATGGTGCGCTCTATCGCTTCAATTGGATTTTCCCGTCGAGCAAAACGGTGCGCGGTGCGCTCGGTTTCGGACAAGGCGGAACCGCGGCGACGGCGCCAGTGACGACGTATGCGCATCTCTCCGAAGATCAGATCGACGCGAAGCTGCTCGTCGAGGTGCGTGATCATCCGCTGTTTTTATTTCCGGTGGAAGAGCGGCGTACGCTTCTCGAGAAAATGTTCAAGGGCGCGAAAGAGCCGCCGGCCGATTGGATTTTGCGCGGACAGCTTTCCTACAAGAGTCAGCAAGTGTTCGAGGCGCTGCTCTCGAGCTACGGCGGCTCGTACACCGATCTTCTTCGGCACGTTCAAGTGGAGCGTTACTTCATCTCGCAGCGCTATCGCGTAGGCGCGGTCACGATCGGTCCGCAGATGAGCGTGGACGCTGGCGAGCGGCAAATCACGGCAGATCGTTCACTCTCTGCCCTGCCCGCCTCACTTCAAGCGATCACTTTGTACGAAGCGAAAGGCGAATTGATCGACGCCGCGGGAGGCCTGCTCGAATTCTCGGATTTGTTGAAGCGCCCGCTCGACGCCTTCAAATATGTGCAGCTGTCGGTCGAGACCGGCGAGGTCGCGCTCACGCAACAAAACGTGCAGCTCAATTGCGTGATGATGGGAAGCGCGAACGAGCTTCATCTCGACGCGTTCCGTGAGCATCCGGAATTTCCGAGCTTCCGCGGTCGCATCGAGCTCGTTAAGATGCCGTACCTCCGCAGCTATTTGCAGGAGCAGGCGATTTACGATTTGCACGTCGTGCCGCAAGTGACGCAGATCGGAGCTACGCGGCGCCATGTTGCGCCGTACGCGACGCGCGTTGCAGCTTTGTTCGCGGTGCTCACGCGCATGCGCAAACCGAATCCCGATCGTTTCACGCGCACGCTCGGCTCGGTGGTCTCGCAGCTCACCGCGCTCGAGAAATTGGATCTGTATGCGATTGGCACCATTCCAGAGCGCTTCGATTCCGATCAACAGAAGACGCTGCACGCGAACATTCGCGAGGTTTACAACGAGAGCGACGCGTATCCGATCTACGAAGGTCGCATCGGGGCGAGCCCGCGCGAGATGCGCGTCGTGTTGCTCGACGCCGCGCAATCTCTAAAATACGCTTGTTTGTCGCCACTTGCGGTACTCGAGGAGATCGAGCAACTGTGCGAGCGCGTCTCCGAGTTCGATTGGCTCCAGCAAGAAATCGTCGGCGGCGGGTATCACGACGTGAAGCAATTCATGGAGGCGATCCACGGTCGCCTCCTCGACAATTGGGAAAATGAATTTCATCAGGCGAGCGGGCTCGTCGAGGACAACCGCTACGCGGAGCTCTTCGACAGGTACGTGCAACACGTCAGCGTTTGGGTGAAACGTGAACGCATTCGCAACCGTGTCACCGGCGAATACGAAGAGCCCGACGAAAAGATGATGCGCGAAGTGGAGCGCTTGCTCGACGTGAAAGGCGAAGCCGAAGACGCACGCAAGCAGATGATCAGCGGCATCGCGGCGTGGTCGCTCGACCACCCGACCGAACGCGTGGAGCCCACCGTCGTATTTCCCCAACAACTGAAACGCCTTCGCGACGCGATCTTCGCAGGTAGTCGTCAGCAAATCGCGGAACGCACACGCGACATCGTTCGGCTCACTCGCGAGGATGCTGCGGGCCTCGACATGAATGCGAAGAGAGCCGCGGAAGAAACACTCGATCGTCTGATCACCCG
>JBDTFL010000223.1:0-4055 GCA_039937955.1 Polyangiaceae bacterium
CGATGCGCGTGCTCGTCGGAGGAATGGCGCACGAATTGAACAACGCACTTTCGGTGAGCATTGCGTCGAATCAACAAGCTGCAAAAACTCTCGATCTAGAATCACCCGCGTTCGCGGCCATCAAACGTAGCGACGGCGGGCTCACGCGCATTCGTCGCACCGTCGATCGCATCAAGCGTTTCGCCATGGGCGCTGACGGCATTCTCGAACCCGCAGACGTCGGCGCCATGCTTGATTTTGCGCTCGAAAGTGCGATCGGGCGTGCACGCTCCGGCGTCATCATCGAACGCATGTACGACGTTTCGGTCGGACAGATCGAATGCCATGTCGCCGCACTCGCCGAGGCTTTGTTCCAAGTCGCACGCAACGCCGTCGAGGCCATGCCGCGCGGTGGAACGATCAACGCGAGCGTGCGTGCCGACGGTGACCGCGTGATCTTGGGCGTCGCTGACGAAGGCGACGGCATTCCTGCCGATCAATTGGCGCGCGTGTTCGATCCGTTCTATTCGCGCGGCGGGGCAGGAGCTGCGAACAAAAGCGGTCTCGGCCTCAGCGCTGTTTATGGGCTCGTGAGCGCGCTCGGTGGTCGCGTCGAAATTCACAGCGAGGTCGGCCGAGGCACCGAGGTCGCGATCATCATGCCTCGTAAAAATCCCCTTCAAAGCCGACCACCCCCGCCGGTCATCCGATCGTAAATCGAGCCAGATGCCCGAGGAAAATAAAAAATTTCCGCCGCCGCGCTCGCGGGTCGTGGCGCCCTATCGTCAAGCCGCGCCGACACCGCCGCCACGAGTGGTCGACGCGAAATCGTTGACGATCGTCGCGCCACCGGAGCAGCACGATCTCCTCGATGAGCTCGAAAAAGTGGAGATCGATCCGCGCGTTCTCGAAGAAGCGCGCAGCTCGAACCGAGCCTGGGGCGGGGCGATGATCGCATTCGGTCTCTTCTCGATCATCCTCTCCATCGCGCTGGAAATCAGCGTGATGCATAGCCACATCTCCTCGCGTTCCGCGTTCTACTTGCCGGGCTTGGGAATCATGAGTCTCGCTTACGGCATCAGACGATGGCGAATGCACGGCATCGAGTACTGATCAAAGGCTCTTGAGCCGAAACGCATCGCCACGCGCCTCTCCCTTCGAGTGACGATCGAAACCACTGAATCGCGCGCGCAGCTTTCTGCGTTGACCGGTCTTCGTTTCGTGGCAGCCGCGGTCGTCGTCGCATTTCATTTCGTTCGCTGGAGATTCGATTCGCAGGGAATTTTACGGCGAATCCTGTCGTGTGGCTTCATAGCCGTCGGCTTGTTCTTCGTGCTCTCCGGCTTCATTCTCGTCTACGCATACGAAAATATTTCGCTGCGCCACGTGGCGGCACGTCGAGCATTTTGGCGCGCTCGGTTTGCGCGCGTCTATCCGGTGTACGCGCTCGGCATGATCTTCGGCGCATGCGTCACGTTTTGGATCGGCTGGAATCACCCGAGCGAATTTCAATCGTCCCTCGGCGCACTGCGACTCGCGGCGGTCACGCTCGTTCTCACCGGCGTCAGTCATCGCACGATGTTTCTTTTCAACTGGGCAGCGTGGTCACTCACCGCTGAATTGCTCTTCTACATTCTCTTTCCATTTTTGATCGAGCCACTGCGTCGAACGAGCACACGAAAAATCATTCTCGTTTGCGTCGTCGCATCGCTCACGACGTGGGCCATCCCCGCGATCTACCTGCACCTCGATCTCGATCATCTCGGCCGACCACTCCGATTGGGCGACGAGCTCGTGGTGTACGGCCACTACGTGAAATTCTTTCCGCTCATGCACGTGCACGAATTCTTGTGGGGTATGACCGCAGGAATTTTGTGGAAGCGCTTTCGTGCCTCATTTTTCGGTACTTCGTCACGATTGCGAAATCTGGTGATTGCAGGCTGTACGAGCTTCGTGATCGCAGTCGCGATGCTCGGTCTCGATCGCTTTTATGTTTTTTTGCATTCGGGTTTGTTTGCGCCGGTGTTTGCGGCTCTGATCGTTTCGCTCGCGAGCGGTAAGAGCTCCATCGAGTGGCTGTTGTCGCTGCGACCAATCGTGATCTTGGGCGAAGCGAGCTACGTCACCTACATGATCCACGTGCCGCTCTACCTCGCGTTGGATCATCTGCTCGTGCATCGCCTCGGAGCCGATGCGCGGTGCGTCCTCTATCTCGTCGTGCTCGCGCTTCTTTCAGTCGTGATTCACTACGCATACGAAAAGCCGCTGCGAAACTTCATCGCGAAGCGAAACTTTTTCAGCCGATGACGTGAACGCGAATCGTGTTCGTGCTTCCGCTCACTCCGAACGGTGCGCCGAAGACGATGACGACGCGCTCTCCGGGAGAGGCCAATCCGGACGCCATGAGATCGCCGTCGACCCAATCGACCAAGTCGTCTGTGTTGTTGATCGGCGGCAATTCACGCGGGATCACTCCCCAATAGAGCGCCATGCGACGCCGAGTTTTTTGCACGGGCGAGAACGCGATTATGGGAACGTTCGGTCGCGCGAGGCTGACGTTCAGCGCGCTCGATCCGGATTCGGTGAACGCGACCAAATATTTCGCGCCGATCTCTTTGGCGGTGTTCACGGCTCCGCGTGCGATCGCTTCGGCGACGTTCGTGGCGCGCGCGGTGGATTGATGCGACTCGAAAAAGGCGCTTTTTTCAGCTTCGATCGCGATGCGACTCATCATCGATGCGGCGAGTGAGGGAAAATCTCCGGTCGCTGTTTCGCCCGAGAGCATGAGCGCGTCGGTGCCGGAAAACACCGCGTTCGCGACATCGCTGGCTTCGGCGCGCGTGGGCCTCGTCGCTTTCGTCATCGATTGGAGCATCTCGGTGGCCACGATGACCGGTCTGCGAACGCGGCGCGCAACGCCCAAAATCTGACGTTGAATGACCGGAACGTTCTCCGGCGGAAACTCCACGCCGAGATCGCCGCGCGCGACCATGACGCCGTCGGAAGCGGCGACGATGCTCTCCAAATTTTCGATCGCGTCAGGCGTTTCGATCTTTGCGATGATGGGCGTGGGCTGTCCCCAGGCGTTGCAGATTTCGCGAACGAGTCGCAAATCTTCGGCGCGCCGCACGAACGAGAGCGCGATGTAGTCGACGCCTTGTGACAAACCGAAGACCAAATCTTGTTTGTCTTTTTCGGTGAGTGCCGACACGCGCATCGTTTTGCTGGGCAAATGCACGCCGACGTGATCGCGCATGCCGCCGCCCTGCTCGACGAAGACTTTTACTTTGTCGCCCTCGACGCCGAGCACGTTCAAAACGATGCGGCCGTCGTCGAAAAGAATTTTGTCGTTCACGCGGACGTCGCCGGTCAATCCTTCGTACTGAATCGGAATGATGGATTCGTCGGCCGACTTGTCGCCTTCGATCAGGAAAACCGTAGATCCGGTTTTGAGGTCGAATTTACCGGGAAATGTGCCGGTTCGTACTTTGGGTCCACACAGATCTTGAAGCGCAGCGACCGCTTTCTTTTTGTCGGCGCAGGCTTCGCGCAGGCGCTTCAGACCCGCGCCGTGATCTTCGTGTGTGCCGTGCGAAAAATTGAAGCGCGCGACGTCCATGCCTGCGTCGATCAAGCCACGCAGACCATCCGGCGAGTCACACGCCGGTCCCAAGGTGCACACCAACTTTGCTCGCCGAATCACCATCGAACGCGACTATAGAAAAAAAACGATAGGTTAAGTCGATCAATGGCGACCAAGCGTGACGCAGCGGGACAACTGATGCTTGGGGGGCTGCGTCTCGGCGCCCTCTCCGATTTGGGCGACTGCCCGACGCCTTTCTATGTTTACGACGTCGACGGCATCGTGGCGGAGGCGAAAGCCATGCACGCCGCGTTCGACGACGCACCGCATCTCGTTGCCTATGCGGTGAAAGCCAATACGTCGGGCACGATCGTGCGCGCGCTCGCCGAAGCGGGTTGCGGCGCAGACGTCGTCAGTGGCGCCGAGCTGGAGGTCGCGCTCGCGTGCGGAATTGCTCCGAGCAAAATCGTCTACAGCGGCGTCGCAAAAAAAG
>JBDTFL010000224.1:0-3644 GCA_039937955.1 Polyangiaceae bacterium
ATTGGAGGCAGCGCAAACTGAAGCTCCGCGGGGATCGAGCTGCTCGGAAATTGCGTGAGCGATGGGCGCGCTTCCACGACGACACCGCCGAGCGGCCGGCCATTCGTGAGCGTGACGTGACCCGAAAGCTGCGAGGGCAAATTCACCGGCAGCCCGATTCCGCTTTGAACCAAGTGATCGCCCGAGTTCGCGACCGTGTCGTCGGCGACGCGATGATTCAAGAACGTGACGGCGTAGCCCGTGCCGGGATCGGGCGTCACGATCACATCGTACGGACCGCGCGGAAGCGTGACTGAGTAGCTGCCGTCTGCAGCCGTGTGGAGGCTCGTTCGATAACGAAGATCGACGTTCGTGTCCGGATTCGTCGGCTGTGACAAGCTCTGTGGTCCGGGGACGCTGATGAAATCGATCCATGCGGCGATGGGATTCGACGCTTTCGAGTCGCCGGCGTCAGTCGAATTTGCCGCAAACACAATGCCGGAAACGAGCGCGGGGGCCGGGACCGCCGGATACTTCTGGTCGGAAATTTTTCCGCCGAGCGCCTGATAGATCAAGCTCGGCTCAATCACTGCGGCCGGGGGTGCAATGACGAGCTCGTCGCCCGTGAGGTCGGTCGGCGTGGGAATCGGCGGTAGCGATGGCGTCACCGTATTCAGAGTGATCTTTGTCGAAGCGAACTGCAGATCACCAATCGTCGTCGTGCTCGAGATGATTGTGCCCGTGCTCGAGTTGCGGAGATACGCCGACCATCCGGTGAGCGAAATATTTCCGGTCGTGATGTTGTAGGTGCGATTCGCTTTTGGATCGAGCGGAGTGCCGCTGGTGGCAACCGCTTGCGGGTCGGGACGCGCGCCGAGACGAACCTGATCGGAGCTGTTTTGTGTCACCACGACGAAGTCGGACCACGGCGGGAAGAGGGCGTTGAATGGCGGATCGACCGAAATTTGCCGCTGATAACGACCGAGCGGCAACCAAGCATCCCACGCGACGAGCTTGGACCCGTTCGGTCCAGATGGGGTTTCCGATGTGAGGAGCTGGTTGGTCGCCGACGCAAAAATGGGGAGCGCGGGAACTCCGATGGATGCCTGTGTCGTTACCGTCGTCGGATCCGATGTGAGAAGCCGAAACGTCGTGTGCACCGGCAACGACGTGCGCACCGATCCTTGATTGAGCTGAACGCCGAGGATGTCTTGGGCCGTCGACTGGTCGGTCTCATAGTCTCCGACGACCTCCGCGTTTTCGATCACCACGATGCACGTGTCGCTCGTCGACGTGCCCTGACATCTCGGCGTTTGATTCTGTCGAGTGACTGGCTGCGCGAGAACGAACTCGGTGTTGTCGAAAACCAACGTGGCACTCGCCGCGAACGAAGCCGTGTCCGGCATCGACACGACCAACGTATAGGGAGTCGTCGTGTAAGGCGCGCCCTGCAGTCGCGCGAGCGAGCGAAGATTTCCATTTGCGACGCACGCGCCGCTCACGCACGAGAGATTGTTCGTGGTGCACGGCGGAGCGCTGCACTGAACGTAAGCCGCACAATCCCCGTTATTTTTGCAGGAATTGGAGACTGTAACGGTCGGTGCAATGTCGATGCTCGACGAGCACGCGATTAGAAATCCGAGCGCGAAAATCCATCGCGCCTTGCGAGCACGCGCGAGCTTCAATCGCCGCCTCCATCGCTGGCGTCGGCCCCTGCGGCATCGGGAATGAGTGAGTACCCGCCGCCGTCGTACGTCGTGCAGCCGCCCGGATTTCCACCGGGAACGATCTGCCAGTCGATGGTGTCGGAGAGATTGGGATCGATGTCATCGGTGCTCGTTCCCAACGCGACGACAAAATGAATGGTGTGACAGTTTCCTGTTCCGGCGCGGGGAGCAGGGGGGGTAAAATTCACGTACGCGATGTTGGGCGCGTCGCTCGACCCTTGGATGGTCTCGGTTTCGATATGGGCAGGGCCGGGATTTGCGCCGCTCGAAAGATCGAGATCGAGAAACGCCGACCAGGTTACCGATTGAGTCGGGTCGGGAATTTCGAGGGGCACGACGAATCCGCCGACCGGAAATTCGCCGAGCGGAACTGCTGCAGACGGCGCCACTTGGCCGTGCAAAATCGTCGGACGTCGTATGGCGGGCAGCGGCAAATCCGCCGGACCGTCGATGAGCACGCACGAGGCATTCGACGCCAGCGCGGCTGCCGCACCGAGGACTAAGCCTGCGCTCGCGAAACGACGAATCCACACGACAGATCTCATGGCCGCGAAAAACGAAATCGACCAGTGGAAGGCCCGTTCGGGCTCGGCGAGGATGCGGAACGCCAACGTGCGTCGGCATATTCTGGGCTGACCGCCAGGCGAAGCAAATCGGCCACCGCGGGAAACCGCGACGAAAGCGCAACGAGCGCGAGCGGACCGGCCGGCGTGTCGTGTCCCGATTCGTTCAAAAACATCCGAACCGCGAGCTCGAAATCACCCGCGACGAACATGCCCATGCGACGCGCATTTTGGCGTGCGGCTTCGATGACCGCTTCGTATTCGGGGATGGGCGCGCCGCGCAGCAAGTCTTGAAGCTTGCGTTGCGATTTTTGCGGAAGCGTTTGCCAGAGCGCCTCAGAAATTTTTCCGCTCGTCGCGTCGACCTCGCGGGCTTGCTCGGGCGGTCCGAACGCTCCGACAATCGCGCGCCAGAGAATCTGTCCTTCGCGATCGCCGAGCCCCAGCGCCAGCACGTTGTGCGGAAGCGCACCGGCCAACGCGCGACCCAGGGCGTAGCGTAAATCACCGGTTTCTGCGCGGGTTTCGCCCTCGATCACCGCCGCCGGACGCTGCAAAAGTGCAACGATGGATCGCACGCTCATGTCGTCGGCAACCGTCGTCGGCGGACGCGCAGCCCGGCGCACATAGAGAGGAATTTGCGGCGCCTCGAGCAACGTCAAAACGACTTCGTACAAACGCGACACCGCCGATGCGCCGCCCGGAGCCACGAGCTCGACACCCGTGATCGCATAGCTCGCCGCGTCGCGGACGAAGAGCGTGCTTGCGCCCTCCCAAACGATTGCGAGCGCATCGAGCGCGGCGTGAGCCACCGACGTTCCGGGGCGCGTGATCAATTGAAGCATTCCAGGTTGCTCGGTTTGATTCGCGAGCGGCGGCGGCGGCAGTGGGCCGGCACCCGGATCGAATGCGCGCGCGACGTGCTCGACGGCGCGTGCTTGAGCGATGTTGTGGTCCGAAACCGCGACTGCGCGAAGTGATTCGAGACGACTTCGATCGCCCGGAGCAAGCTCCACTTGAATGCGACGCACGCGTAAGAGATCGGTCGCGCGAGCGCTGGAACGCTCGAAAATAAGGCCTAAATCGTCGCCGGCGTCGACCGACCCATCACCGAGCGCTTCCCAGAGAACGGCCTCTGCCGCATCGATGGCCCCGCGTTCTTCGTGCGCGCGAGCCAATGCACGACGCGCCGCGACGCGCTCGTCGACACTCGGTGCGAGGCGTACTGCAGCTTCGAGCTCGTCGACGCTCCCGGCCTCGCCGCTCAAAACGTAATGCACCGTCGACGGGGGCGGCAGCGGATCGTCCGTGCGCATCGTGTCGGCGGGCGGACGCTCGCTGAGGCGAGCACGCAACGTGCTGAGCTCGGCTTCGA
>JBDTFL010000225.1:0-5141 GCA_039937955.1 Polyangiaceae bacterium
CGGCGTGTCGTCCATCGCGCATTGGTAGTTGCCGTCGAGCTGATCTTTTTCCTCGTCGGTGAGTGGCGCCGAAATTTTCGGAGCCGAGGATGCCGACGCGGATGCTGTCGTGCTCTGCGCGGTCGACTCGATGGCAACCGTCGACGTCGAAGCGCCTGCGGCGGCTTCGGTCTTCAGATGCACCGCAAAATAGATCGCCCCACCCACGATCAACATCGCGAGAACGGCGCCGACTCCCAAAATCGCGACCAGCACGCCCGAGCTCGACGATTGGCCTGTCGAGAAACTCGGAAGCGTGGCTCCGCACGACAAGCACATTGCAGTGGGTCCGCGTCGGGCGTCCACGCGCGTGCGACATCGCGGACAAATCGGAGCTCCGTGCGTCGCGTTCATCTGCTCAATTTACATTACGCCTGAGCGACCTTCGAAAGCTCGTGTCTCGTGATTATTCACGAGACCAACCGGCGAGAAATCGGTAGAAGTCCGCCTTCGCCACCGGGTAGAGCGCGCGCCATTCGTCCTCGAGCGCTACGATGTCGAGGGCGTCTTCGCCTGACCGATTATCATGACGGCCAAGACCGAGCGCGCCGCGCAATCGTTCGAAATAGAAATCGAGCTGCTTCGTTTCTGCGGATGCCGATTGCGTTTCGTCGAACAAGAAATACGCGACGTCTTTCATGCCGCAGCCACTCCCGACATATTGGAAATCGACTGCGGCTACCGATCTTCCTCGCGGCGCAAAGCAGAAGTTCGCTGGTTTCGCATCGCCGTGCACGAGCGTTCGAAATTTGGCTTCACGCAGCTGACGATCGAGAGTCGATGCGCTCGCCCGCACTTTTTCGTCGGCGATGCGCGCGAGCTCGTCGGGTCGCGTTTGCAGATGCCAATACGTTCCCGATTCCCAAAGACCGTCCGGCTTCGCGAAGAGAAATCGAGCATGAAATGCGGCCAGCCATGACAAACACGATTCGGTTTGTACCGCAGTCGGATCCCGAGCGCGCTCACTGAAGCCGGCCGCATCGAGGTCTTCGAGAACGAAGATCCATTCGTCTTTCGAAGCTCGATGCGCGAGCAGCGCCGGCACACGACACGTGTCGTCGCACTCTTTTGCGCGGCCTCGGTACCACGCCATTTCGACGTCGTACGAACGACATTTTCGCGCGTGTGATCGGCCTTGGTCCTTGGTCACCCGCGATGGCGGCTTCACCGATTTCACGATCGCCGTCTCGAACGCGCCGCCGGTGAGCTCGACGCGAATGATTTCTCCGTAGCCGCTCCACAAATACTGAATGCGATCTGCTCGACGCGCGCTTTCGGCGCCGATCGCTTTCGCGACCCAAAGAAGATCGACATCCATTTCGCGAGATTAGCTTTTCAACGCGTGCCCGAGCTTGTCCATCAGATCGATCGTGCCCTTTTCTCGACTGCCCGCGTCGTCGTAACCATCGAGAAAAACGCCTTGCTCGGTGAGCGTCAGGCGCGTGCCGCTTCCTTCGGCTTTGATCTCGATGGTCGCGAGCGAAACCGAAATCTTGTTGTCGCCGAGGTGCATTTCGTACGTGTAGAGGATGCGCTCGTTCGGAACGATGTCCTGGTAACGCGCTTCGTAGGTGTGCGCGGGCGATCCCTTCGGACCGCCGCTCAAGAATTCTCGGCCGCCCACCCGGAAGTCGAGCTCGTGCTTTCCGCGGACCCATTCTTCGGGTCCTCCGAACCAGCGTCCTTTCGATTCCGCGCTGGACCACGCGGCGAACACGCGTGCGGGTGCAACGGGAAACGTGCGTTCGATTCTGAAGGTGGCGTGTTGCGTAGATCGATTTTTCATCGTTTTCTCCGTGGTTTTCGCGACTTTTCGCGTGTTGATATTTCGTGTGCCTCTTCGGCAAGCAAGAAATCACCGAGGCGATCGAGACGCTTCTCCCAAGTCGCGCGACGGCTCGCGACCCATTGCTCCACTTTGCGCAGCCCCGCTTCTTCGAGACTGCACGTGCGCACGCGACCTACTTTTTCCGAGCGCACGAGGCCGCTCGCTTCGAGCATTTGCACATGCTGCATGACGGCCTGCAGCGACATCGGGTATGGCGCTGCGAGCTCGCTCACCGAAAGTGACTCGCGACTGAGTCTCTCCACCATGCCGCGACGCGCCGGATCTGCGAGCGCTAGAAACACGAGATCGAGCGGCGCCGCGTGAACGGACTGGGCGCTCATTTGCTCCCGGGAAACATCTTCAAGAATGGCGCCGCCTCGCGCATCACACGCGCGACCGACGGTCGTTCCATCAGGCGCCCCAAATACGCCGCAATGTTTTGGTGCTTATTTTTCAGAGGAATCAGGTGATTCGCGAAGAAGAGCGCAGGCGCCGCCGCACAATCCGCCATCGTGAAGTCGTCACCGATGGCCCATGTATTGTTCGCGAGCTCCTTCTCGATGACGCCGTACGCCGTTTCGATCGACGTCATCGCCTCCGCTACGCCGAGCGGATCTTTTTTTCCTTCCGGACGATACGTATCGACCGCGAACTTTCCGACGGGCATGTTGATGTAGAGATCGTGGATGCGTTCCACGTGGCGCGCGCGACGCGCCCGTGCGGCGGTCGTCGGCACGAGCTTCGACTTTCCGGGATAGTGCTCGTCCAGGTACTCGATGATGGTGCTCGACTCCGCGACGACGACCGTCTCGCCATTTTTGGTGTCGGTGATGACCGGAAATTTCGCGAGCGGCCAAAGCGCGGCGAGCTCCGCGCGTGACTCGGGTTTCTCGAGATGAATGACACGCGGCTCGAACGGCGTGTCGTTTTCGTAAAGCGCGATGAGCGCCTTCATGCAGAACGAAGAGAGCGGATGAAAATAGAGTGTGAGGGCCACGAGTACCTTTCGTCGCGCAATACTAAAGCAGTCACTTAACTATCATGGCGCTACGGCTACGCAAGCTCATTTCGCGTCGCTCTGATATTTTTTCGAAATCTCGGCGGCGCGTGCGTTCAGAAGATCACGCTCGCGCGCGTTGCGTGCGAGAGACGCGGCGTGCTCGAGCTCGGTGCGCGCTTCGTCGAAACGATTCAGCTTGGCGAGCAAGTCTCCGCGCACGGTCGGGAGCAAGTGATAGTCCGCGAGCGAGCCAGCTGCGACGAGCGCGTCGATGATTTGGAGCGCCGCTGCCGGACCCGAAGCCATCGAAACCGCGACCGCGCGATTGAGATCGACGATGGGCGACGGCATGACCGCTCGAAGCGCACCGTAGAGATCCACGATGCGATTCCAATCGGTGTTCGCGGCAACACGCGCGCGGGCATGACAAGCCGCGATGGACGCTTGCAGCGCGTAAGGACCGAGCTCGCCACCCAGCGACTGCGCACGCGCGAGCGCCGCAAAACCACGACCGATCAACATGTAATCCCAGCGCGCGCGATCTTGATCGAGCAGGAGGATCGGCGTTCCTTTCGCGTCGACGCGCGCCGCCGCACGGGACGCTTGGATTTCCATGAGCGCGACGAGGCCATGAGCCTCAGGCTCGCTCGGGGTGAGCTCCGCCAAAATACGACCGAGTCGCAACGCATCTTCGCAGAGCGCGGGACGCATCCAGTCAGAGCCTGCCGTCGCCGAATAGCCTTCGTTGAAGATCAGATAGATGACCTCCAAAACCGAACCGAGCCGACTCGCGAGCTCCTCGCTGCGCGGCACCTCGAACGGAACTCGTTTTTCGGCGAGCGTTTTTTTTGCGCGGACGATCCGTTGCGCAACTGTGGGCTCGGGCACCAAAAACGCACGCGCAATCTCCTCCGTGGTGAGACCGCCGAGCAGACGCAGCGTGAGCGCAACACGCGCATCGCTCGCCAAAATGGGATGGCAACAGGTGAAGACCAGGCGAAGCAAATCGTCGCCGACGTCGTCGTCGATTGCGGCGTCGAGATCGGGTGCGCTCGTTTGCGAAATAATCTCGTGAGCAAGCTGATCGTGCTTTCTTTCAAGGCGATTTGCGCGCCGTACCAAATCAATGGCGTGATTTTTTGCAGTGGCCATGAGCCACGCGCCCGGATTGTCGGGCACTCCCGATTGCGGCCAACGTTCGAGCGCGGTGACGAGCGCATCTTGCGCGAGCTCCTCGGCGACGCCGACGTCATGCACGATACGAGTGAGTCGCGCGATGAGCCGTGGCGACTCGATCCGGAAGATCGCATTGATGGCGCCATGTGCAGCGACCGTCGACATGCGAAGACTCTACATCGCTGGAACTGTCGTGCGAACATGCTGCGGAATGTTGCGATCCGAAGTCGGCAAGCTGCGGCTCATCAGCCAAAAGATCGCCTCGTCCGACTCGAAGAGTGCCGTCGACGTGGTTCGTTGGATGACCGCGGTCCAGGCGCAAGATTTCAGCGCCGCGAAATGGGCGATCGGATCACGCTGCCCGGGCTCCGTGCATCACGACGTCGAGCTCGCGTTGGCGACTGGAAAAATCGTGCGCTCTTGGCCGATGCGCGGAACCCTGCATTTTTTGGCTGCAGAAGACCTTCATTGGATTTTGAGTCTGACGTCGACGCGCATCGTGAACGCGGCGAAGACGCGCCATGATGCGGCAGGGCTCACGAAGACGGTGATCGAGCGTGCGCGGAAAGCAACGCTGCGCGCATTGGAAGGCGGTGGGTGTCTCACGCGCGCGGAGATGCACGACGTCTTCCGGCGAGCGAAAATCGATCCGGAAAAAGATCGCGGCTACATGTTGCTCTGGATTCTCGCGCAAGCCGGCGTTCTCTGTTTCGGTCCAGTGTCGGGCACGTCGCAAACGTTCGTGCTCGCGGGCGAATGGATCAAAAAGCGACGCGAGCGGGAACGCGACGAGGCGCTCGGTGAGCTCGCGCTCCGCTATTTTCGAAGTCATGGTCCGGCGACACTCCGCGATTTTTCGACGTGGTCGTCCCTCACGCTGGCCGACGCGAAGATCGGCCTCGCGGTTGCGCGTTCGTTGCTCGCCGAAATCGAGATCGACGAAATAGCTTATTTTCTCGGCCCAAACGTGCGCGATGCGAGCTTGGAGAAGACGGATCAGATCTACGCACTGGCCGCGTTCGAAGAATTCTTGCTCGGCTACCGCGATCGCGATGCGGTGATGGCAAGCGATCGAATGAAAGCGATCGTTCCCGGCGC
>JBDTFL010000226.1:0-5436 GCA_039937955.1 Polyangiaceae bacterium
GGATCACCTGCGCCGAACGGACCGACGGGCCCGGCCGGAAGCCAACCATGAACACCGAGCTCCCAGATTTGCCGATTGCTCGAATCCAAACCGAAGATGGATGGGCGACCTTGGAGCACGAAGGTCCACGGAATTTCTCCGCCGAATTGGTAGCCGCCCGCTGCTGCGTCGGGCCACGTTTTGTTGTCGGTGCGCAACGTGTAGCCGAGGCTTCCCGGCACCGCCGCGAACAAAAGCGTGTATTCCGCAAGTAACCGGACACCGACGCGCGCCGAGCCATCGCCGGTGAAGCTTTCGCGATCGCCGGTGGGCAACGTGAGCAATCCGAGACCCGCGAGACCGAAGCCGCCGTTCGCGTTGGAGATCAGCGTGCCTTTGCCTTGAATGCCGATGTCACCAATTGCGGTATTCGAAGCCTGATTCGTGGTGCTTACGCTCTTCGGAAGCGCGTTCGATCCATCTTGGTAAAGAACGAACGGAACGTCGACGCCGATGGCTGCGCGTTTTCCGAGTCCGACGTTCGCTGTCAGATCCGTACCGAACGAATACGCCACCGGACGAAGCGCAACGTTTCCAGACGACGGATCGCGAAGAGTGACGGGATTGTCCGCGTAGTTGAGCCACGCTCCGACGTTCAAATTCCACGGGCCCGGCGTGATCGCAGGCTCGGCGATGAGGCCCGCGTGCGGATCGACCGACGGCGTCCACGTGCGTGTGTCCACCGACGGCAATGTCTGAGCAGACGCGCTCCGAGCTGCAAGGAGAACGGCGAACGACGAGAGGGCAAGGAGTCGCGAGCGGCGCATGCGCGACGCGGACTTTACACTTTTTCCGCTTTTCCTCTGCTGAAAAGCTGAAAAAGCGTGGGGAATCTAGAAACGGCTACTTACCGTTGGCGGCACGTTTGAGCCGCAAATCAGCTCGAAAGTCCGGCCGGTCTGGGAGCTCGTGCGCCATGCGAAGGCGTTTCGTTTCCAGGTAGCTCGCTGAAAATGCGTTGGGCTCTACGACGACCGGAACGCGTTCGTCGACCTTCACGCCGAGCGCCTGCATTGCGCGCACTTTTTCCGGGTTGTTGGTGAGGAGCTTGATGCTCTCCACGCCCAAGAAATCCAGCATGTCGGCAGCAATGTCGTAACGACGTGCGTCGTCGGGCAAGCCAAGCAGACGGTTTGCGTCGACCGTGTCGTGACCGCGCGCTTGCAGCTCGTATGCGCGAATTTTGTTCGCGAGACCGATACCGCGACCCTCTTGCCGCAAATAAAGAATGGCGCCAGCGCCTTGGCGAACGACCTCCGCCATCGCCCATTCGAGCTGCGCTTTGCAGTCGCATTTCAGCGAGCCGAAGACCTCACTCGTCATGCATTCCGAATGGACACGCACCGGAATCCCGCTTCTTCCGCGGACATTTCCGTAAACGAGCGCGATGTGCTCACGCGCGGTTTCGCCTTCACCTTGCACAGGAGCTCCATTCTTGGAGGCGTGCGTGAAGACGTTGAGCTGGAATTCACCGAACTCGGTCGGTATGGGGCTGGACGCGTGAAGCTCGAGCTTGGAAATCTTGGTCAACTGCGCCGCGTGAGGCCGGATCACCCTAGAGGGGACGTGCATCTCAGTTAATCTCCGAATTGGTTAAAGCTTTTTTATGTCGCGAGTTTCGAACAGATAGTGCGCTACGGGAGAAACATAAGGCCAGCAACGTTCCGCGTCAAAGCTCGGCTTTCGCAAATTGAATCCTAATCCCGAAAAAACAACCGAGCCCGAGACCCAGCGCCTTCCTTCTACGGTGCTCCGCTTCGGTTGGATCGCCTTTTTTACCGATGTGGCGACCGAAATGGCGTACCCGCTTTTGCCGGCGTTTCTCATCGCGCTCGGAAGCGGTGCGCAGGCGCTCGGCATCATGGAGGGTGTAGCGGAGAGCATCTCTGCGGCGGTGAAGTGGTGGTCGGGAAAGGAGAGCGATCGCGCGCGCGCCCGAAAACCGTACGTCGTTGCGGGCTACGCGATCGCGACGTTCATTCGGCCCGCGCTCGCGTTGGCGACGAAACCGTTCCACGTGATTTTGGTGCGGTCGATCGATCGCGTGGGCAAAGGCGTACGTGCGGCGCCGCGCGACGCGCTGGTTGCGGCGAGCGTTCCGGAAGAGCGTCGCGGCGCAGCGTTCGGCTTCGAGCGCATGATGGACAATCTCGGCGCGGTCTTCGGTCCGATGATCGCGTTCTCGCTCGCGCGCGCGGGCGTGCCGTTGCGAACCATTTTTGCGACGACGATTTTTCCCGGTTTGATCGCGATGGCGATCGTGATCGGTCTTCGCGAAAAAGCGCGCGATCCCTCTGAAATCAAGCCGATCCGTGACCGTAGGGAACCCCGCCCTCGGGGTGAAGATCAAAAAATCATTCCGATCTCGGCGGGCGTAAAAAAATATTTGTTCGTCGTCGCGATTTTTTCGTTGGGTGCGTCTGCCGATTCATTTTTGATTTTTCGAATGCTGGATTTGGGTTTGCCGATTGCGCTCGCGCCGATCGTTTGGCTGTCGCTCAACGCATCCAAATCCGCGCTCAACATTCCTGGCGGAAAAATCGCCGACCGTTTCGGAAAGAAGAAAACGCTGGTCGTTGGTTGGACGATCTACGCCGCCGCCTACGCGCTCTTTCCGCTCACGCACTCGGTCTCGATCACGTGGGCGCTGATCGTCGCGTACGGCGCGTATTACGGATTGGCGGAGGTCGGCGAGAAAGCGCTCATCGCCGAGCTCGCGGACCCTGCGAGTCGCGGACGCTCGTACGGCGCGTTCCACGCGGTCACCGGTTTCGTCGTGCTGCCGGCCAATGCGTTGTTCGGATACTTGTATAGTGCACATGCCGCGCTGGCTTTTGGATTGTCGTCGATCTGTGCATTTTTCGCGGCAGTTTTGCTGGCGTTCGTTTGATCGTAATCTTGTCGCGTGACGTCGCCGGCCCCGCAAAAAACCAACGCGGCGCGCATTTTGGAGAAGCTCGGCATCGCGTTCGAGCTGCGCGGGTACGAGGTCGACGAATCGGATTTATCGGCCGAGAGCGTCGCCGCGAAGGTCGGTTTGCCAGCGGAGCAAGTTTTCAAAACGCTCGTGGTGCGCGGCGATCGCCACGGCATCGCGATGGCGGTGATTCCAGGAGATGCCGAGCTCGATCGCAAAGCGCTCGCGAAGGTTCTAGGCGACAAAGAGATCGACACAGTGGCGCTCAAAGAATTGCAGCCGCTCACCGGTTACATTCGCGGCGGCGTGACGGCGCTCGGTGCAAAAAAAGAGTACCCCGTGGTGCTCGACGAAACGGCGATTCTGTTCGACGTGATCTCGGTTTCGGCCGGGGTGCGAGGCACGCAGATTTTTTTGGCGCCCAGCGACTACGGGCGCGCTCTAAAAGCAAAGGTCGCTGCGATCGCGAGACCGAAGACGAAATAGAGCCTTTTTACGCGGTCGCCGTAGCGCTACGCACGAGACGCGTCAGCATCTCCTCCAAGATCGCGTCGGCTGGACGACGTGAGCTCTTCAGCGCGAGATCCGTTTCCGCGAGCACGAGCAGCCAACGCTCCAGCTCTTTGCCTTGAAATTGTTTTGCGCGTTGTGCGAGCTCACGCGCGCGAAACGGCTGATAGACACCGGCGCGTTTCGCGGATTCTTCCATGCTCGCGCCCGCGCGTTGAGCGAGCTGAAATTTCGCGAGCTGGCGAATGGACCACGCAAGCGCGCCGAGGAGCGGCAGACCGCGATCACGTGGGTCGTAGGCATCCGCAAGCGCGGCCCACGCTTTTTTCAAATCACGCTCGCCCACCGCACCGACGACGGCCCACGTGTCTTGGGTGCGAACCCGCGCGACGCACGCGGTGACGGCGTCTTCGGTGATTTCATTTCCGGCGCCCGAAAAAAGCGCGAGGCGTTCGACGGCGTCGCTCACGCTCGCGAGTGAAGGTCCGGCGATTTCCGCGAGAAGATCGGCGACGGTTGGATCGATGGGATTTCCGCGGGATTCGCAGCGAAGCGTGATCCATTCGGGCAATTCGCGGCGGCCGAGCGAATCGCATACGACGACGAAGCCCTCTTTTTTTGCGATGGCGGAGAGCTTGCGACGACCGTCGATTTTGGTGCCGGTCAAAACGACGCACGTGGAGTCGATGGGTGCCGCTGCGTATTCGGTGATGCGATCGAGCGGCGACATTTTCTTGTCGTCGCGTTTGTCGTCAGCGGCGTCCGAATTTGCAGAATCCCAACGGTCGATGCTGCGCACCAACACGTAACGGCGCGGCGCCATCATCGGCGCGGTGCGTGCTGCGCCGATCACCTTTTCGATGTCGACCTCACCGGCGGTGAATTTGTCCTCGTTGAAATCCGCGATGCCCGTACCGAGCGCAGCCGCGCGAAGGACAGCGACGACTTCATCGCGCAGCACCTGCTCGTCGCCGACGACGAGATAGAGCGGCCGAAGCTTGCCGCTCTTCGCTTCGTTGATCGCCGCGTCCGGCGTCATGGCAGCTGGACGCCTGCGCGTTGCTCGGCTTTCGTCGACGAACTCAACGACGACGGCGACGCGCGAGGACGAGACCGAGCATTCCGAGCGACAAAAACACGGCAATTCCGTTTTGGGTGCGCGAGCCGACGACCGTGCAGCCGCAGCCTTTCGGGTGATCTTTGCCCTGCTCTTCCGGCGTTGCGTTGTAGGCGTCTGCGGGGATGAACGCGCCCGCCGAGCCAGCCGGTGCGACGTCGCCGTTGGTCGGTGCGGCGAATTGCGATTCGTCGGGGCCGCCCTTCATTCCGGCGTCACTTCCGTCGTCGACTTTTTGGATCGGCTTCTTTTTCGCGTCGAACGTGATGCTGCGACGATCGACGACGGGGTTGTCGCCTTTCAAGATGATGGTCGTCGAGCTACCGATGTTCGTGCCGTCCGACGTCATGACTTGCATCTTGTACTCGCCGGCTTCGTAGCCGCGCGTGCGCGTGAGATCGAAATCGAAGTTGGTGCCTTTGAAAATATTTCCCTGACCGTTCGCGAAATCGACGTCGAGGCTCTCGGTCGATGGCGTTTGGTTCGAGAGCGCCGTGCGATTGATCACCGGATCCGAGTGTCCGTCGATGAGCGCACGCTCGTAAACCATGGTCTTCGTGAAGACGAATCGCATGGGAACGTGCGGAATCGAGGGCGCTTTTGGGAGCTCGATCTTCACGTAAAGGTGCCAGGCGCCCGAAATCTCCGAAACCTCGGTCGATTTCACCTTCACGCTGCCCGCCGCCAGGGCGTCAGCCGTGATGAAAATCATCGAGAGAATCAGCAAAAAGAGCGCTGCAAACGCTCCGAGCCCCCTACCGCGCGGCTTGTCCGACATGATGGGGCGTAGGCTACCAAAACCCCGCCAGCTCGTCGCTCTCAAATCACGCGTTGTCTTCTACGAGACGTTGAC
>JBDTFL010000227.1:0-3723 GCA_039937955.1 Polyangiaceae bacterium
TCGTCACCATCGAAGAGGTCGCGGACGAGATCGACGAAGCGGCGCATCGCAAAGGGGCGGGGAGTGACGCTCTGAGGTTTTTCTTTTTGTCGCGCAGCGCGAACTCCAATGTCGACTTCGACATCGATCTCGCGAAGAAAGAATCGCTCGATAACCCGGTTTTTTACGTGCAATACGGCTTCGCGCGGCTCTCGTCGATTTTGCGCAAAGCGGGAGCGCAAGGTTTTGTGATTCCGAAAAGCCTTTCGCGTGAAGACTGGAGCAAGCTCGCGCACGACGACGAGCTCGCGATCGCTTTGCGACTTTCCGAATTGCCCGGCGTGATTCGCGCCGCCGCCGATGCGCGTGAGCCGCATCGCCTGGTTTTTTATCTTCAGGAGCTCGCGCGCGAGTTCCAGAGCTACTTCACGCGCCTGAAGGTCGATCCGATTTTGCCGCAAGACTCGGTTCGCTCTGCTGAAAACTGGGAAAAAAACTGGGAACACGGCAAAACGAATGCACGCCTTGCGTGGATCGTAGCGATTCGAAATGTCTACGCGGCCGGGCTCGGACTTCTTGGAGTCGGAGCGCCAGAAGAGATGCGAAGACCGAGCGATGCAGACGCAATCGACGAACCCGTAACTTAGAAAAGAGCGCGTGACATGGACGAAGGCGGCGTGCGGAATCTGGATCAAATTCAGGAAACCGATCGAGAGAGCAAGACGCCGCGCGCGGTGACGTTGACCTTGCTGATGGTCGGCGGTGCGTGTGCGATTTTCGCCGGCTACATTCTGCCCGGAAGAAAATCGGCGCCGGTTAAAGCGGTCGACCCGCTCGGCGATCTCGTCGCGCAGCGATCGCATGCAGGTGCTGCAGCGCCGATGCCGACCGATCTCTCACCACACGACGTCACGTTCCCTGGAATGCTGAGCGACGGCGACAAGCCGACCACCGCGCTCGCGGCCGTTCGTCCGAACAGCCTAGGGTCGGCTAGTGCAACGACCGGCGCAATGCCGCCACCCGCAGCGGATCGTCTTTCGGTGATGGCGCTCCCGATGCAAATTCCCGCGCAAAATGTTTTGGAAGCTTCACCCATCGTGACGCGTCCGCGTGATCCACTTACGAAGGCAGCGAGCGATTCGGCACAAATGGTGACGCCCGCGACGCCGTCGTCAGGGGCCGGACACGAAGGTGGCTATCAGCTTCAAGTGAGCTCGTTCCGCAGTCACGACGAGGCCGACGGCTTCGCGAACCAACAGCGTGCGCGCGGACACAAAGCATATGTGCTCGAAGCGCAGGTGCCCGGCCGCGGCGTTTGGTATCGCGTTCGCGTCGGTCCGTTTTCAACGCAACATGCGGCGTCGAGCTATCGCTCCACGTTCGAGACGCGCGAGCACGTCGTGCCTTTCATCATTCCGCCGGCTGGCAAAGAGAGCCAAAAATAATCCTATGTGCGCGTCACGCACGTGGCGCTGCGTTAGGTTTCTGTCGCTCTCGCTGGTGAGCGATCGCAGTTTGCCCGGTATTCCAAGGCGATTTAGCGGCAAATCGAGAACGGCATCTTCATTGCTCTAGTGACGAGCATCATGCCGCCGTTCGCTGCTCCCGCTCGTCATCGCTTCGCAGAGGTGCGTGCTCTGCGCACACCTGCGGCGCATCGCATTTACGAAATGCTCAAGTGCTTCGAGACGGGTGATTATCTCGGTGCGCTCAGCGCGTCTGATGAAGTGCTCGATGCACATGCCGTCGTATTTCGTGGATCCGGTCGTCGTGTTGCTGCGCCTCCGGTATCGGCGCGCGCCGCGTATGTTTTGTCGTTGGTCGAAGAGCATGGAACGCTCGAGGAGCTCGTCTACGACACCGGCCTGCCGATGATCGACGCGCTTCGTGCGGTGTGCGAGCTCGTCGAAGCGGACATGATTCGAATCGAAGTAGCGCCAGCAGCAGCGGCATCGGGCGTACGCGTCTCCGCCTAAACTTCACGCAACAAAAGTTTCCTGCGCTCGCCGCGCGCCGTTGTGGCAGAAATGCGAGCGCGCGATGACCTCGATTCCTCTTTGGGCGGTGTGCTTGGTGCTCGCAGGCAGCGCGCCATGGTGCGTTCGCCTCTTCACGCATTTGGCAGTGCGACGCATCGAGACGCGAACCCGAGCTCTCGTCGAAGGCAAAGCCGAGTTGCACGCAGGCGTCAAAGCCGAGTTGCACGCAGGCGTCCAGACGCCACGTACGCGCGAGTCACACCTAAATTCGAAATGAAAGTAGCGCTTGGTGCCAAGTGCTCCGTAAGGTGTAAGAAGGAGAAGCAGCATGGCTCGGCTTTTCGGACTGATCGGTAATCGCGCAGACCTCGCCGGAAGGGTGCTCGCTCTCGAAGCGGATCCTCTTCGCGTGAAATCGCAGCGAGGCCATTCCGGAAAGGACCTCGGCAAAGATTCGGGCCCGCTCGGCTGGGGCGTTGGATTTTATCAGTCAGGTGAGGTGCTCATGCGCCGTCGCCCGATCGACGATCGCCCCGAGATCGACGTCGCTAAAAATTGCGCCGACGTACGCGCTGACGTCATGATCGGCCATGTGCGCGTAGCAACGGTAGGCGCGCTTCGCACGGAAAATACCCATCCATTTCGCTATCGGCAGTGGCTTTTCGCCCAAACCGGAACCATCCCCGCGTTCGACGTGCTGCGCGAAAGATTGATCGCGAGCGTCCCCGAGTTTTTGCGCGGTGACATTCGCGGCGAGACCGATTCCGAGGTCGTGTTCCATATCTTCTTGTCGTTTCTGCACGACGCCGGTCGATTGAACGACGCGAGCGTCGACGAAGCGGTGGTCGGTGGTGCGCTTCGCTCCACGTTGCAAGTCGTCGATCAAATGGGCGCTGAAAGCGGGAACCCGCCGGCACCTCTCAACATGATCGTCACCAATGGAGACTTTCTCGTCGCTGTTCGTCGCGGCGTCGAAGGCAAAGGCGCCGACGGGTTGATTGCGCCAGGATCGACGATGGCATACCGCACGGTCATCGGTCGCAACGACGCCGAGATGATCATCGGCGACGACCCGCAGCTTCGTCGGCGCAGCCCCGATTTTGCGAACCTCCGATTCGTGTTGCTCGCGAGCGATTTCGACGTCGACCCGCCCGCTCGCTGGAAACGAATTGGCGATCGCGCAGTCGTCACGATCACGCGCGGCGACGATCCGAAGGTCGAAGCGCTTTAGACGCCAGCGTGCTGCGTTCGCTTCCTAAGCGCCTGCGCGTAGCTCGGCTTCCTGCACGCCTGCGCGTAGCTCGGCTCAGCCTGATCGTTTTGCTCGCCGCATGCGGCGCCGAGGCGATCCCAACCGTCGCTGAAATGCCGGTAGAACCGCGGCATCCCGATGGCGTGGTGCTCGAGCCTTCGCCTGCGATTCCCGACGCGAGCGATCTCGCATTCGCACGCGGCGTCGTCTCGCTCCGGGAGCCATTGAGTGACGAGGCCGTCAAAAAAACGGTGCACGCGTACTTCGTTGCGTTCGTGAAAGAAGATCGAGCCGCCATCGAAAGACTTTTGACCGCCGACGTCGTCGAGCTCGGCACGCAAGGTCGAAATGGAAAAGAAGCGCTGAGCGCCGAGTGGAAAGCGCGCGTGAGTGCGCTCGAATACGAGCGCCTCGAAGGCAGCACGGTCGAGGACCTGGACAACATCGAGCGCTATCGCTTCGACGACCTTGGCGGAGCGGGCCGCGATTCACGACCTCCGGAAATGCGACAGG
>JBDTFL010000228.1:0-4179 GCA_039937955.1 Polyangiaceae bacterium
CTACGCTCGGTCTTCGCCTCTTCTGCATTGTGAATGCGCTCGGTTGTCTCTGGATTGCGCGGATTTCGCTCGACGAAAAGGCGCGCAGCTAACACTCTCGTTACGAGTGCAGACCAACATTTTCGTGTCGCGTTTTTTTTCGAGCTTCGTTGCGCTCGTCGGTTTCGGATTTTCGGCGTGCTCTTCGTCGAGCGCCGCTGTCGCAACGGACGCCGGATCTTCCGACGCAGCGACCGACGCCACGACGAGCGACGACGGCGGCCCTATCACCACGTTGCCGGACGGCGCGCCGGTTCCGCGCGAGCACCTGCGCATCGTCGCGGGCAACCTGAGCACCGGCAACAATCAAAATTACGACGCCGGCGAAGGCGCGCGCATTTTCACCGGTCTTCATGCCGACGTCATTTTGATTCAAGAGTTCAACGTCGGCGACAAGTCGGCGGCTGCCGCGCAGACCTTCGTGGACACGGTCTGCGGCGCCGGATGCAGCTATTTTCAAGAGTCTCCCGCGACCTACAACATTCCGAACGGCATCATCTCGCGCTTTCCCATCATCGCGTCCGGAAGCTGGGACGATCCGTCGACGACCGATCGCGATTTCGCGTGGGCGCAAATCGACGTGCCTGGTCCCATCGATTTGTATGCCGTGAGCGTGCACCTCCTGACCTCCGGGGCAACCCAACGCAGCACGCAAGCAACGGATCTCGTCGGGCTCGTAAACGCCAACGTTCCTGCCGGGGCGTACGTGGTGATCGGCGGCGACCTCAACACCGAAAATCGCACCGAGGACGCAACGACCACGTTCGACTCGATCGTCGACACCGACTCACCGTACCCGTCCGACGGCGCCAACAACGACAACACCAATCAACCGCGCAGCAAGCCGCACGATTGGGTGATGGCGAGCCCGAATTTGATGGCGTCGATCGTTCCGGTAACGATCGGCTCGCAGAGCTTTTCGGCGGGCCTTGTCGTGGACACTCGAGTCTTTACGCCTATTTCGGATCTCGCGCCCGCCATGGCGACCGACAGCGCCGCCTCGAACATGCAGCACATGGCGGTGGTTCGCGACTTCATGATCCCTTCGGAATAGAACGCGTTCTGACCTAGGCCGAAAGCGCGCTATCCTTTTACTCATCGATGTCGCTCAAGATCGATCAAGACCATTCGCGCTTTCGCGGCATCGTCCGCGGAAGGATCCGTCAGAACCTGCGGAAGTACATTTCGCAAGGTGAGCTGATCGGTCGCAAAGGAAAAGATCTGGTCTCGATTCCGATTCCGCAGATCGACATTCCGCGATTTCGTTTCGGCGACAAACAACAAGGCGGCGCTGGGCAAGGTGACGGCGACGCTGGCGATCCGGTCGGCGGAGAAGAAGGCGACGAGCCCGGCGACGGGAAAAAAGCGGGTGAAGGCGCGGGTGAGCACGTCCTCGAGGTCGACGTTACGCTCGACGAGCTCGCGGCGATTTTGGGGGAAGAGCTCGAATTGCCCGACATCATGGACAAGGGCAAATCCAAGATCATCAACGAGAAGGATCGCTACACCGGAGTGCGCCGCGTCGGCCCCGAATCACTTCGCCATTTTCGCCGCACGTACCGCGAGGCGATGAAGCGCCAAATCGCGATGGGCGCTTACGCGAAAGACAAACCGATCATCGTCCCGATCCCCGACGACAAGCGTTACCGCTCGTGGAAGACGCAGTCGGAGCCGGTCGCGAACGCGGTCATCATCTACATGATGGACGTGTCGGGCTCGATGGGCGATGAGCAAAAAGAGATCGTCCGCATCGAGAGCTTTTGGATCGATGCGTGGCTCTCGCGCCAATACAAAGGCATCGAATCACGCTTCATCATCCACGACGCCGTCGCCCGCGAGGTCGATCGCGAAACGTTCTTCCACACCCGCGAAAGCGGCGGAACGATGATCTCGAGCGCTTACAAATTGTGCGCTCAGCTGATCGACGATCATTACCCGCCCGACGAATGGAACATCTATCCGTTCCACTTTTCCGACGGCGACAACTGGTCGATGGACGACACTCTCGCGTGCGTCGAGCTCATGAAGCAAAAACTTTTGCCGCGCGTGAACATGTTCGCGTACGGCCAAGTCGAGAGCCCTTACGGCTCGGGGCAATTCATCAAAGATTTGCGCGACCACTTCGGCAAAGACGAGCGCGTCGTCGTGAGCGAAATCCGCGACAAGGACGCCATCGTCGGCAGCATCAAAGAATTCCTCGGCAAAGGGAAATAGCTCCAAAAACCAGGGGTTTTCTGGGGTTTTTGTTCGGCGAGTCCTTGACGTTCAAGACACCTTGAACTACGTACGGGTCGTGAACGTTGCGCGCGCATTGAGTCAGGCCACCGGCGATTTTTCCCTCGAAGTGGAGCGCGCCCTCGGACGCGCTTTGGCGAAGGAGGCATTGCGTTGCGACCCGGATCGCACGGTGCTCGTCGACGCCGCAAAGCACATCACGTTCGGTGATGGCGCCAAGCGAGCGCGTCCTCAGTTGTGTGAGCGCTTCGGGCTCATCGTCGGCGCAAAACCGGAGTCGGTTCGCAACGTCGCCATAGCCGCAGAATGGATTCACACCGCGAGCCTCTTGCACGATGACGTGGTGGACGACGGCAAAGTGCGTCGTGGTCGTCCGACGGTGAATGTTCGCTGGAAGAATTCTACCGCTGTTTTGTCGGGTGATCTGTTGTTGTCGCTGGCCATGCAAGCGGTCGAAAAGGAGCCGCGCATCATCACGCAAAAAGCGACCGAGGTCGTGGCCGAGATGGCACGCGCGTCGATCTTGGAGGTGCGCGAGCGCGGGCGCGTCGACGTTGCGGTGGCCACCTACGATCTGATCGCAGAAGGGAAGACCGGAGCGCTCTTCGGATTTTGCGGATTCGGAATCGGCGCGCTCGCCGGGGATTTGAAAACGGCGGCAAGGTTCGAGAAGGCAGCACGCGCGCTCGGCCTCGCTTTTCAGATCGCCGACGACGTTCGTGATTTGCTCGCCACGAGCGACGACAAAGATCGACTCGCCGATTTGCGCGAGAAGATGCCCTCATTTCCGACCGTCCTCGCGGCTTCGTCATCACCGCAAATCCGCGCGCAGCTGCAGCGCGCATGGGCCACCAAAAAAGTTTCACGAGAGACGGCCCTTTCGCTCCGCACCGCGATCTTCGGAACGAGCGCGCTCCCCATCGCGCAGCAGTCGATTCGTGATGCAGTCGACCGAACGAAGAAGCTTCTTGCACCGTGGCGCGCGCATCCCGCGGCGGTCGACGTCATTGGTTGGGGCGAGGCCATGTTCGCAGCCATCTCGCGCGAGATCGCCGAGGCGCCCGTTGATCTGAAATCCCCGAAGAAAACCAGCAGATCATGACGCGCGGTTACATGATCGATCGCGACGACGACGAGGCAGCTTCTGGCCGGCTCGAGCCGTGGGAAGCGCTCGCCACCGAAGCGGTCGGCACCGTGATCGGGTTTTGGAATTTCAAACGCAATCATGGTCGGGTTTGGGCGCTGCTCTATTTGCGCGATTGCGCGCTCTCGCAGTCGGAGCTGCAAGACGCTCTCGGTCTTTCGAAGGGCGCGGCCTCGATGATCACGCGCGAGCTCGAAACGTGGGGAGTGATTCGCCGCGTTCGCGCGCCCGGCGATGCACCGTGGCGGTTCGAGGCCGAGACGGATCTGATGCGCATGATCGGTCGCGTGCTTCGCGAGCGCGAAGCCGAGCTCGTGCAGCGGGTGCGTCACGACTTGGAAGAAGCGGAACGTCTCGCGCGGCCAGGTCCGCCAGAGGTACGTCGACGACTGGCGCGGCTGAGCGCGCTAGCTTTGTTGGTTGATGGTGCGCTCCGAACCTTCGTCGCAACGGCGCGCTTCGATGCAAGTGGCGTTGTTCGCGTGCTCTTGCCGAACGCGATCCGCGATCGCAAACGACCACGCGCCTAACTATCCATTTATAGAGGTGGGAGCTGTACGGCGGTGGCGGCGTGGTCAAAATGTGCGGAAATGCCGCTATTTCCAGCGTCAATCGCGTTGGTGCCGATAGCAAAAAATCCCACCACAAATTGCGCGACAGGCCTCAGGCCCCGTACACTGAGAAGTGCGCGATGCAGCAATTCCCTTCATACGGCGCATCTCGAACGCCGGCCCGTAGCGCGTCTTTCGTTTTCATCGTCT
>JBDTFL010000229.1:0-2821 GCA_039937955.1 Polyangiaceae bacterium
TCGCGAGCGGATCGGCTCGCTTGGCGAGCCTCACGTGGGGCTAGAAAAGAAAGCCCGACCTCGCTTTGCTCGTTCTCGCTTACGAAAGCGAAACGAAGAAGCATTAGCTTGCGGTGTGGCTCGTGAAACGAGCCGATCCGCCAGCGATCGTGAACACCCGCGTTCGAAGAACGCGTTTGCGTAAGCAACGGCGGGCGAGGCTCATTTTCCTTAGAAAATGAGGGGGCCGTTAAGGCCCCGCTAGGACCGAAAAAACGACAGGCTAGGCCTTCGAAGTCCCCTCGCGGCCATAAGCATCTTCCAAGCGCACGACGTCATCCAAGTCGTTCGTCGAGACCTCGATCACGTCGCAATCGGTCTTTCCGACCATGCGGTGGATGGTTTTCGGGAGACAGTGGTACGTGTCTCTCTCTTTCATGTGGATGATTTGGATGTCGTCATCCTTGCCGATCTCGAGATCCATCTCTCCTCGATCGACCAAAAAGCTCTCTTCTTTTTTGTTGTGGTACTGACGTGACAGCTTTTGGCCGGCGTTGATATGCAGGATCTTTCCGACATATCGTTCGGTCTCAGCCCAAATCAATTCGTAGCCCCAAGGTTTTTCAACGCGCCGCATGGCGAAAGAAGTTAGGCGAAAATGAAGGTCGAGCGGCTGCAAAAGATCTTGGCGGCGAGCGGAATTGCTTCGAGGCGGGCGGCCGAGACCATGATTGAAGAGGGTCGCGTCCGCGTGAATGGGCGAATCGTCAAAGAGCTGGGCGCGAAAGCGGACCCGCGAAACGATCGCATCGAGGTCGACGGCGTGAAGATCGTCGCGGAAAAACACGTTTACGTGGTGCTCCACAAACCGCGCAGCGTGATTTCGACGATGAGCGATCCGGAAGGGCGACCGACCGTTCAGCATTATCTCGACAAGATCGGCGCGCGCGTCGTGCCGGTAGGAAGGCTCGATTTCGCGACGAGCGGCGTTCTGCTGGCGAGCAACGACGGCGATTTTTCGTTCACGCTGCTGCACCCGAAACAAAAAGTTCCGAAGACGTACGTCCTCAAAGTGACCGGCGAGATGAAAGAAGCCGACCTGGAAAAGTGGCGCACCGGAATCGAGCTCGACGACGGCATGACGCGTCCTGCGGAGGTGACGCTCATTCGTTACGAAAATGGCAAGACGTGGCTCGAGCTCACCATCACCGAAGGGCGAAATCAGATGATTCGCCGCATGGGAGAGAAGAGCGGGTTTTACGTCATGCGACTCGCGCGCATGTCGTTCGCAGGAATTTCGAGCGAAAATTTGGCGCCCGGAAAATGGCGCATGCTCACGCGCGAAGAATTGCTGACGCTGAAAAAATTGTACGGCGTGCCGAAGACGGTGCACGCGCAACCCGAAGAAGTCGAGCTGGGTCGCTCGGATCGGCGCTTCGCAAAGTCCACGCGCGGTGCATTCGGTGGCGGCGGCGCTGGTTCGAAAAGCCATCGCACGGCGCCGCAGCCCGATCGCGAAATGCGCGGTCGCAAAGGTCGCGCGCGCTCGGAAGAGGCGCGTGAGCGTCCAGAAGTTGCGCGGCCGCGCGGACCGAACACGCATGCGCGTCGCAATCAGCCGCGTGATGCGGTGCCGAAAAAAGAAGAGAAGACGACGCGAAATACACGGGAAAAAGCGCCGAATTTTCGTGATCGGTCCGCCGCGAAGAAAACCGGCACGGGCAGCGACGCGCGACCGACGTCGCCGGCAGCTCGCAGCGCGCATTGGAAAAAAGAAGAACCGCAACGCGAGCCTTACGGATTGGGACGCGGCGGACGCTCACGCACGACCGGAAGCGGCGGCGGCGTCGGTGCAAAAGAGGACGGCAATTATCGAATGGAACGCACACGCCGAGGCGGTGCTCCTTCGAAGCGCCGATAGCTAGAAGACCGGTCATTGGGCCGTTTTCTCGAATCGACGTAGACTTCGAAGATGAGAACGCGCGCACTTGTTGGGTCGCTTTTGGCGGCCGCGAGCGCTGCGCTATTCGCGCTCGTTCCAATCGCCTGCAGTAGTGCCGACGACTCCGGCGCTGCTCTCGAATCCGACGCAGCGAGCAGCGACTCGACGACGTCAGCCGACGTTGGTTTTGCGATCGACGCCGGCGCGCCGCGTTCGTTTCGACTCGCGTCGGGTGGCGTTCAGTTGCTCGTGACGGGTCCCGAAGTCGGATTTCAAATCACGCCTGCCGACCTCGCGACCGACGTCGACGTCGTCGAGGTGCATCAGGAATATTACGGCGTGCCGTGGGATTCGTTCGCGGCGAAGACGCCTCCGCCTGCGGAATGGACCACGAAAATTTCCCAGATCGCGCAAGCCGCAATGGCCATGAATCGGCCTATTTTCCTGTCGATTTCGATGTTGAACGGCGAACGCGATTCACTCGCCGCCAAGACCAATATTCAAAATGGAAAGGTAGAGTCGACCGATCATTGGGCTGCGCGTTGTTATGATTTCGCAACCGCTGCCGACGCTGCGACGATGAAGGCCGCGTACTTGGCGTACGTCGACTACATGATGGACCAGTTCAACCCGACCTATTTGAACATGGCGGTCGAGGTGAACTTGTTCTTCGAAAATTGTCCGGCCGCCACGGCTGGCGTCATCGACGTTGCGAACGCCGCGTACGCCGAAGCGAAGGCGAAGAAGAGCGACGTCATCGCGTTCCCCTCGATCCAAATCGATCACTTGTACGGATACAGCGATGCATGTCCGGGCGGCGCTGCTGACGGCGGCACGCGCGACGCTTGTTTTACCGCGAATTACACGACAATCACGCCGCTCAAGCGCGATCGATTTGCG
>JBDTFL010000230.1:0-9036 GCA_039937955.1 Polyangiaceae bacterium
GTCGTGTGATCGACGATGACGACGTTCGGGGAGAAGCCGCTCTTTGCTTTTTCGAGAACGTCGTCGACCGCTGCGTCGTCGGAAAGCGTGACGTGAATTTGCGATGCGCCTTTGCAGGCGTCGGCGACATTTTCGAAGGCTTTTGCGCCGTCCGATTCGAGCGGCTTCGCTCGGTCGGGCGATCGATTCCAAACGTTGACTGCCTCGCCGCGTTTGCGAAGCGCACGCACGAAGTTCGATCCCAACAGGCCCATGCCGAGAAATGCGATCATGAATTCTTCATAGTCGCGGCGCGCGCGAGATGCGAGAGCGCCGCAGTCACGGCGGTTGCCAGCTCACAAATCGGCTCAGTTTCCGGCGTTTCATACGCAATGTAGTCGCGCGCGATCACGTCGTAGATAGCGAGATGACGAAACCGCGAGAGCTTCGTTCCGTTCGACAGCGCGAGCGTGTCGACGATGTTTGTCATCGGAGACTCGAGCGGCTTGGCGTAGCGGAGCATCACGGCTTCGAGCGCACCTTCAGGCAATGGGTGCTCGCCGGAGTCGTCGACCAAAAATAGAATCGCGTCGTGCTCGTGAAGGCAAATACGGAACAGCGTACCGTCGTTCTTCGTCGCTTCGTGGATGAGAAACAAGCCACGCAGCCTATTCCAACGATGCCCATCGGCCCATCTCCGACATCACATTTTTCGGAATCGCTCTGGTTGGCGTGGTTGGCGTGGTTGGCGTGGTTGAGCGCAGACAAACGCGGATCCGTTGCAAAATGGGCTGGGTGAGCCGCTGCGAAAATCTCTCAATTCGCCGGCTTGGGCAGCACGTCCAAAAAATCGATCAGTAGGGTGCGCGTGCAATCGGAGGTGGCCGGCCTGACATAAAGCCTACCGCGCACGCGAACGCGGGAGAGCGTCGGCAAGTGCGTCCGCGCGGCCTGCGCTGACCAATTCAGGCAAATATGCGGTGATTGATGAAGCTTACCGGCATCATTGCCGCTCGGATCCGACAAGGTCCACGACTCGAAATTGCCAGACGAATCGCCGGTTACATCGACGCGCGAGAGGCTCATCGACTCCGCCGCGTCGGCAAGCGCGCCCACAGTCGTCGCTCCATAATCGAGTCGTTCGAGCACCGGGTCGAATGCGTCGAGCGAAAGCGTGGTTCGCAAAATATTCGCCGGATCTTCACCGAGCGCGCCACCGTCGTACGCGAACGCGTGGAACACTCCGCGCACCCGCACGCGTGCTTCTTGTTTCGGCATGACAGTCGCGAGTTCGACGATGCGGCCGGGGACGAGCCGAAAACATTCCGGGGCGTCGGGCGTGTCGACATTCGGAAACGTCGGAAAATCAAGCGAATGGACGCCGTCGGCGGTGCAGGGGTCGGCCGGCGACAACGATCCATTTCGAGGCGCATCGACGATGATTTCGACCTCGACGCGTTTGCCGTCGTATTTGGAAGCGACGTACTTGATGTCGCCGAGCACGACGCGTTCGTAGTCAGCGGTCTCGACCGCGGCGTCTGCGGCTGCGCTCGAACTGTTCGGAGACGACGTGGCCTTCTTACAGTCTGTGGTCGCGAACGGAAGCAGCAGCAAAATCGCGAGGGCGAAGGATCTTCTCATTTGTCGGAGAACGACCGTAAGAACGCCGCGTAATCGAATGAATGCCGCCACCTGATTTCAACAGCAAGAGGGACGCTGCCAAACGAGGCGACGATGAGCGTACTCGTTGGTTTCCGGCGACTACGAATCACTCGGCGCGGCACGTCCGCTATACAAGCATTAAGTAAGTGAGACGAACATAGTTAGGATTTAGCGGTACCCAATGCCCCATGTACCTGTGTACGACCTCGCGACGTGGGATGGTTGGACAAGGGTGTCCACGTACCTAAGTACATGACAGCTAAGCCCGCGAATCCTCAGCGTCTTCGCGGTAAGCCACATCGGACCTCGCGTTCGGCATGTGAACTAGGGCACGGTCACGGTGCGATCGCAGGCGAGCCCGAAGCAATAACGCAGCGCCATGGCGCCGATGATGCTCGGCACGAATACGAAGCCGTCGCCGGGGTCGTCTTGCATCGGCGCCCAATAGCTTGCTTCCGCCATCACGCCGAAATGTGCATTGACGCGAACGTGGATGCCGCCGACGAGCTCGAGAAGGCCGTCACCGACGCCGGTGCGCGACGCGAGGCGCTCGCCTGGTTGCAACGCGACCGATTCTTGTCTTCCGTATACCCAATGGGTGACCCACGTGGCGCCGACATACGGTGTGAAATGATCGGATACGTCGTAGCTCGTAATGAGTCCGACGAGGGCCGCGAAGAGGTGCCCGCCGCCGCCGTCGAATGCGAAACCGCCGCCGAGGCGCGGTGCCAAGGCGAAGCGATCGCCCTGCGCGAAGAAGTTGTACTTTGCATCTGTTTCGGCGCCGAGCACGTAAAAAACGCGGGCGCCGACGTCGAGGTGATCGGTGATGCCGGTTCGCACGGGGCCCATTTCATGGCCTATGGTCGGCGCTTTTCCGCCTATCAGGTTTGCCTGCGCAGCGTTGCTCACGATGCTCGCGCCGGTCGCGAAGCTCGTCGCGTGCGGTGGAACGGTTTTGCCGGTTTCAAAGAGCGCGTAGCCGCAGCCGAAGTTTACGAACGCCACGACCACCGTGAGCGCACGGGCGATCTTCATTGCGTGAGCGCAGCCTGAATGTCGGCGAGCGTTTGCCCTTTGTCGCACAGCGCACGGAATTCGTCGCGCGTCGGCGGTGGACGATCTGCGGGCAATTGATAGACGAGTGACTGGCCCACCAAAAGATACGCGTCGAGGTTCACGAACTTGCCGAGCGGCGCACCCACCGATTCGACCAGCGTCGGCTCATGACCCGGGTAGTAATACGCCGTCATGTGGAGCACTTTCGTTCCGACGACGGCCCAATAGGTCGTGTTCGCGCCATCGGACGACACCGGCACGACGACGCGCGGATCGCGAGCGACATCGGCGTCGGTGCTCCACGCGCCAAGCCAGGTGCGCGCATTCGTTTCGGCGGTCGCGATGTCGACGCTCGCGATTTCGTCGGCCGTAAGCGGCGACGGCGCGCCGATCGAAGCAGCCGCGATTGAAGCCATTCCATATAGTCTCTCGGCTTTGTCGTGCAGCTCTTGGCCGATGGAAGCCGGCGCGCGCGAGCCGTCTTCGAGCAGGCGCGGCGTGCCGTCGATGAATGCATCGCCGAGCGTGGTGCGCAAAAACGCGTCGAGAAAACTGTAAGCCCGCGCCGTGCGAACGTAAAACGTCGCGAACGGCTCGAGCGGGAGCTGCGGATACACATCGACGGGCGGCGCCTCGTAAGAGGTGGCTTCGTCCACCTCGCCAGCCTGTTTCGCGTGCGTCTCGCGATCTTCGATCAAGATCGTCTTGAAGGTCTCGACCAGCTTTTCTTTGTAGCGCTTGGTCAAAAATAAATTGTCGTGCTCGACCGCGTTCTCGGGCACGAGCAACGTCTCGAGCGCATAAACCTGGCGATCGTAAAAACCCGAGGTCGCCGTGGGCGTCAGATCGATCTGACCCGACCGAATCGCAATGATGAGCTGATCCAAAAGATCTTCACCCGGATCACCATCCGCATTTCCGCACGCGAGCGCTCGATAAAGTCGAAGCTCGGGGCTGTCGGAAGCGGGCACGAACGCGAGCCCTTGCGTGCAGGAATCGAGCGATCCGGCATTTGGAAATTGTGCGCCAATCGCCTGTAAATTCCCGAGGGCGCTCGCATTCGGTGCAAGCGAAAGCAGATCCGTCACCGGATGATCGAAAGGCGGATTTGTCAGCCCCGAATACAAATCCACGATGCTCGAAAACGCGTCGCGCGTTTGCGGAATGGAATTGAGCGCGATCGCCGTCTCCACGTAAGCGCCCAGGCTCGGCGCCACGCTTTCCGGTGATTGCAGAAATCGATCTTGCTGGAAGATCTGCGAGAGCTCGGGCGTCCACGTGTAAAATCCAATCGGCCGCGCATGCAGCGAATCAGCCTGAAATTGCGCTGCGAGCGTGCTGCTGGCCGACGTTGCGGTAGCGCCGCCGAGCATTTCTGCGGTCGCGATTTGTGCAGCCGCTTCATTCGCGAAACCGCGCTCGGTCGATGAACCAGACGATGCGCGCGTGACGAGCTGCTGCACGAGCGCGTCGAGCGTCGCGCGCTTGTTCATGGTGATTCCGCCGCCGCCCGTTTCGGCCGCGATCTCGATCGCCGCGTAGAGGCCGTCGTTGAACGGTTTGAGCATCGCATTCACGAGCTCCATTGACGGCAAAATCGTGTAGCTCGGGATGGCCGCTTTCGCGTCCCCAAACCCCGTAAAAATACGGTCTTTCAGCGTTTGGTCACCGGGCTGAAAATCTTGGATGTCGAGCTCGGTGATGGCCAAGCTCTTGTTCCACGTGAACGTCGCACCGGAAAAAGTCTCGGTGAAGCGTTGGTTCGGATCGTATACCGGGTGCTTGTCGGCGATGTTGTCGTCCGCGATCGGATCGGTCGAGAGCGAATTTTCGTCGTGCTGGGTGACGTCTTCGTTTTCGCCGAGCACGTCGAGCGGCAGCCCGCATGCCGCGCCAAATATGACGAGCGGGACGACGAGCATCGCCCGGGCGCTTCGTTCGAGCCACCTTCTCATCGCGCTAATGCCCCTGTTTCCTAGTCTCGCATCGTTTTGCGATGACGCTCGTCATTCGTCCGGAAGCTGTGGGCGCGTGTTTCGTTGAATGACCATGATTCGTTGACACCCCTCGATCGGGTGAAGCGCGCCCTCGCTGAGCATGTCTCCTTGTGAGACTACCGAATGCCGTCCTTCGCGAGCAGCTCCAGGATGTAATCGCGCACGAGAATTCCGCGCGTCAGGCACTTGATGCGCACCTGCCGATGAATGCGCTCCGGCACGTCCGCGACGATGCGCTTCTCGCCGTCACCGAGCTTGGCCGGCGCCTTGTTCGTTTTGCGTTCGCTGCGCTCTTTGCTCGGTTTTTTCAGACTGAGAGCCATTCTTTTTTCCACCTTTCACGGCGCCCCAAAGGCGCTTGATGTCTTCCGCTGCAGAGAGATTGATGACGAGCGTCGTTTTTCCGCTGCCGCCTTTCTGCTGAATGACTGCGATCGTACGCATCGGTGTTGTCCTATCCGCAGGTACACGTGTACGCAAGTTCTTCTGTACGTTCGTCATTGGATCGACCCGGACCGACGATGCGTCGCGAGCTCGCCGCCGTCGCCTCTGAATCGCTCTGAAACAAGCTTCACGAACGGCCTTGGTTAGAAACGGCACCAACCGTCGTAATGAGGCCGCAGCTCTTTGTGCGACGAACGTGGGCTACGTCATCGCGCACCTCCGCGTGAAGAGCGCCGCGCGCTCGCCGGGGTGACGAGAGAAAATCGATCGCTCTCGAGCCGTGGCTCGCGCTGCAGCGGGCAGTGAACGCGCGACGCCTACTGCGCGTTTGCCGTCACACCGTTTTTCACACCGTTCGCGTGGCCGCGGGTGGCGTTGTCGCCACGGGGCTGCAGGACAAAACGCTGCAAAAACTGGAGCGGGAAACCGGGTTCGAACCGGCGACATCCAGCTTGGGAAGCTGGCGCTCTACCAACTGAGCTATTCCCGCGAGTGAACGCGAGCGATGGTCGTAACAAAAAAATCGACCCGGGTGAAGAGCTCCACCCGGGCCGATCGGTACAGACCCCATCTGCGGGGCGAGCTCGCTTTTGTTTAGACCGCCGGTTCCTCATTCTTCTCGAAGCAGGCCGACCGAACATCGATCGGCGAGCGTATAGAGAAGGGCGAAACCCTCACGGCGCGAGCTCGAGCGTACGGCCTATGCAGCAAGCCTCCCACGTCTGGGGCCATTCGTACTCTGCATGACTGTCTCCTCCTCCGGCACTTGACCGGCACTCTCATGAGTCAGCGCGCTCACAACGCACCGCTGTGATGAGTGTTTCGATGGGGCTTTACGCTCTCTACGCTGTCTAGATAGGCAGGCGAGAAAGACGAAAGCGCGGGTTTTGCTGCGCACGCGCGAGCAGCACGCCAGACCAATCTGGGATCCTTTTTCGAAGATGAAGTCAATCGAACGAGAGCTCCGTGCACGGCTATTACAACAAGAATAACACCGATTTTCGGATGTAAAGGGGAGGCTCGTTTAGACTCGATGTGTGCTCAGGTCGGACCGCACCAATATGCTGCGCGCGCTGGCGCTTGCGGCGCTCGTGTTTGCGGTGGCGCTCGCGATTTCTGCGGCGAGTGACGAAGGCGGGGTTCGCTTTGCGACTCGGCTCGGCCGCACGTTGCCGCTCGCGCCGATTTGTGGAGCGATCGCGGCATGGCTCACGCTCGCTTCGGAGCGCGCAAAAATCGAGGCGCTCGCGCTCGAGTCGATTGGACGAGCTCCGGCGCTCAACAACGCGGGTGCGGTTTTCGGCGGCGCTCTCTTTGCGCTCGCCGCGGCATCGCTCGTCGCGTTCTCTTCGCACATCGACGTTGAAGCCATTTTTCCGTCGTTTTCGTCAGCACCGCGCATCGAATGGAATGGAAATGTGTTCATCGATTCTTCGCACGGCGTCAGCTTCGCTGCGAACGGCGAAGCTCAATCACTGCCAGACGCGACCAAAAACGCGGACGTTCAAATGCCCATCGCAGCGGCTCCGGCGCACGAGCGCGGAGGCGCATCCGTCGCGCTCGCATTCGCCGCGATCGCATTTCCACTTTTTGCAGCTTCTGCGATTCGGCGTGTTTCTGCGGCAATTGTCGTTGCGATAGCCGCTTCCGCGTTTCTCACATTTCTCGCATTCGATGCCGTGGCGTCGTCTCGTGCGCCGCCCTCTGTCCAGACATTCGTGCTCGCGTTGCCTCAGGCGGCGCTCTTATTTTTGGCGATCCTCGAGTATCGTCGTTCGGGATGTCTGGTCCCCAAGTAACGGCAGCGTGGGGGACGTCGACGAACGCGAGCTGGTCGATCCTCGTGCACGGCGGCGCGGGTACCGTCGCAGAGGACGTGCTCGGCGCCCACAAACAAGGGTGCCTCGACGCCGCTGAGGTCGGCGGACGATTGCTCGCGACCGGTGGAAGCGCGCTCGACGCCGTGCAACGCGCGGTCGAAGCGCTCGAAAACAATCCGCTCTACAACGCCGGTCGTGGCGCGAGCATCACCGATGCTGGCACCATCGAGCTCGACGCATCGATCATGAGCGGTCGCGATTTACGCGCCGGCGCGGTTTGCGTGCTTCCGCCGTTTCGCAATCCAATTGCAATTGCACGTCAGGTGCTCGAAGCAGGTGGGCCCGTCCTTTACGCCGATCGCGGCGCCGAGCGCTTTGCCATCGACCGCGGATTTTCGCGCGCGTCCGACGACGATCTCATCACGCCAAAATCACGCGAGCGATGGGAAATCATCCGTAAATCAGGCGGGATCGTCGGTTTCGCCGGAGGCACTGTCGGCGCGGTCGCCGTCGATTCGCAAGGCCACGTCGCAGCTGCAACCAGCACCGGCGGCATGATGAACAAACCGCGCGGTCGCGTCGGCGATTCACCTTTGATCGGCGCCGGCACCTACGCGGACGACCAAGCCGGATGCTGCTCGAACACCGGCGACGGTGAAGCGGTCATCCGACTCGTGCTCGCGAAAGAGGCATGCGCAATGATGAAAAACAAAACGCTGCCCGAAGCCGCAGCTCGCCACGCGATTACGCTGCTCGGCGAACGCGTTGGCGGAAGCGGCGGAATCATCCTCATCGACCCGAACGGCAGAATGGGCCTCGCCCGATCGACGAAGACGATGTCGTGGGGAGCGATGTCTGGCGGCTGGAGTGAGCCGCGTTCTGGTTATTAAATGACGAGGCGCCGCAACGAGCCCCTCTTATCAGAGAAGATTCGCGCGGCGCGCCTGCTAGACGACGCATTCTAACGGATGACGCGTCTCGTCTGCCTTGTGCGGAAGCTCAGCTCTCGGTTTTGGGAGCGTTGCCCGCTTTGCGGTCAATCGCGTCCTGCTGGCCGTTACGCAGACGCGTGGCTCGCTTGACTCGCTTTTTGTGAAGCGGGGTTGCCAGCCATTCGTGACGCTTGCGCATGCTCCAGAGTGCTCGGTTCGACATTGGTAGGCGCCTCTTCTAATCGGTTTTCCCCAAAAAACAACAGAAAGAGCGCGATCAGCCGGCTCAAGACGTAATTCACCCTGAATCAGTCCGGTATTTTTTGCAGCTGCACATCCAAAAAGACGGGTTGCGCGTTCGCATCGTCGGGGGCGACGACGACGCGATCCCAGGGAAAAAAACCGGGATTTTCGACTGTGACGGTGTGCCGGCCCGGCGGAAGCGCCACGCCACGTTGCCGAACCGAAGCGAGGGGGCCGATGCGCTGATCGTCGATGGTGACAGTGGCGTCCGGCGTTCCCGTTCCGCGCATATGCAGGGAGATGGTGCGGATCGGAGGATTCCCGGCGCACGCACTTAGTTGCAAAATACACGTAATTGCCGCGACGCGAATGAGGCTCACGATGCTCACTCCCACTCGATGGTGGCGGGCGGCTTGCTGGAGATGTCGTAGACGACGCGGTTGATGCCTTTGACCTCGTTGATGAGGCGGCTCGAAATCTTCGCGAGCAGCTCGTAAGGCAGCTGCGACCAATCGGCGGTCATGCCGTCCACTGAGGTCACCGAGCGCACTGCGCACGTCTCTTCGTAGGTGCGTTCGTCGCCCATGACGCCGACCGATTTCACCGGCAGCAAAACGGCGAACGCTTGCCAGACTTTGTCGTACCAGCCCGCGTTTTGGATTTCGTCGGTGACGATTTTGTCTGCCGCGCGCAAGACCGCCAAGCGCGTTTCGGTGATGACGCCGAGACAACGAATGGCCAGGCCCGGTCCTGGAAATGGATGACGCCACAGCATTTCGCGCGGCATGCCGAGCGTTTCGCCGGCCGCGCGCACTTCGTCTTTGAAGAGCTCACGAAGCGGCTCGATCAACGAAAGCTTCATTTTATCGGGCAATCCGCCGACGTTGTGATGGCTTTTGA
>JBDTFL010000231.1:0-3396 GCA_039937955.1 Polyangiaceae bacterium
CGTCGATGTGTCCATTGGGGCAAACGTGGCCCTCGATCGATCCGTTCAGCGAGTCCTTCACCGCTGCGTCGAGGTCGGCTTTGAAATCTTTGTCGTCGAACTGGTGGATGTCGATGGTTCCATTCAGAGCCACGACCTTCGGCTTCGGTGCCGAACTTCCGACGTGGATGAACTGCGCCTCGTTGACGACATATTTCCCCGGCCCGTGGTCTCCGACGCCTCGCGCGTAAATCATCAAGGCCGTTCCATTTTCGAACGTGCCTTTTTCAGGAGTGGAAAAGACGTCGCACGGCGGCTGCGGCTCGCTGGGATCCCACGTCGTAATCGCGAGAACCTTCGTCTTGGGGTCGAGCTTGGCGAGCGTATTTAGCCCGGTTCCCATTACCGATTCCGTGCCGATCTGCACCTGATACATGTTGCTCGACGTGTGCACGTCGGACGGGGTCGTCGTGGTCGCGCCCTGCATTGCCGAAACTTGCGCAGACATCGACGTGCTCGGACACGCAGTGCCGTGGATCGTTCCGGACACTTGCGCCTTCGCCGAAGGGTCGCTCGAAATTTTCGCTTCGATTGTTTTCGCGTCGTAGGTGGTGAGGTCCACCGTCGTCGCATCGAGCATGGCTCCGGGCGGCGCGGCAGTCAGCTTCGATGCGTCGCCTTGGACGAACATGCCCATTGCCCCTTTCGTTTTCCCCGACGCGCCGGAAAACTCCTTGATCACGACAGCAGCCGTGACGCCGGCAGTTTGCTTCATCATTCCGGCCAGCCCGATGTTGTCGCAGGTTGGCGTCGGCTGCGTGCCCGGATCGAAAACGTAAATCATGAGCGCCTTGTTCTCGGGATCTGCCTGCGCAAATGCCGGTCCCGAGAGATCGATTTTCCCGGCAGCCATCCCTTGCTGCTCGTCGCCCGGCAGATCGAGCGAGAGCTGCGACGAGCTCGTCGCAGTCGTCGGCGCGGCAGGTTTCGGTATGCTGCCTCCACAGGCAACGAAGATCATCGAAACGAGAGCCACACCCCGAGTCAGCTTCATTTGGTGACCTTTCAGAACACCGACCACGACGAGCGCGCGCCCACCCGTCGTGATCTCAGCCACTTTTTTTCGATCGCCATTTCGGAGCATTCGACGAACGTACTAGCGCCTCGCCGCTCCAGCTTTTCCGCGAGCGCCAAACGCTTGCGCGATGCCGCCACGAATTCGCGCCGGCGATTTTTAGAGCGCGTAGCCGATTGAGAACAAGAAGCGCGGACGAATTCCGCCGCCCGCAAGAATGCTCGCCGTGAGGGGCAGATCTTGGAACGACTGATTCACCGCCGTGTATTGCAAACCAAAGCCCGCGCCGATGACGACGCCCGGACCCACGACGGCTTGTCCGCCGATGTCGAGCGCGCCGCCGATTTGTTGAAACGAGATCGACGAGCTCTGACCTCCGGCGCCGGTGAGCGCGCTGTCCGCCGACGCGGTGTACGTGCCGAGCAAAACGGACGGCCCGAAGTAGAAGCCCGTTGGGCCGGTTTTACCCGTGTAAAATCGATATCCGAGCTCGGTGCCGAATCCGGTGAAGCTCTCGGAATACGTCGCGGTCGTGCCGCCGCCACTGCTCGACACGTCCGAGCTCACGTGATCGAAATGCGGGTTGATGATGAACGACGAGTGACGCCACGGCATCAGCTCGAGCTGCGCGCTGTAGTGTCCGATCAAAATTCCGAACGGATTGGCCTCGATGGCGATGTGCTTCATCGGCGGATTGTCTTTGTCGATCTTCTCGGTGTCCGAGCCTGCTGCTTTGTCCTTCGCATCTGGCGTCGCGACGGTTCCATCTGCGGCCGGCGCGTTGGTGATCGTGACCGCAGGTGTTGCCGCGGGCGTGGTCGCCGGTGGCGCGGACGGATCCTGCGCGAACGCAGATGCGCTCAGTGCACCGACAGAAAGAAAAGCTGCGACCGACGACAATGAAACGAAGACACGTTTGTAAGCACCCATTGTGATTCCCTCCAAGTGCCCAAGCAGACGTGTGCTTACAGCGCATATTCATGAGCGATGTATGCGGCCGAACAAAGCCGCGCAATTAGCGCGAATTCGCGGTGATTTGGCGCGAATTGGCCATTTTTATTTACGACGTAAATCGTGTGAATCGAATGCGCATTCGCAACGTCCGCGCGCGCTCGCCGTCCGAATTTCGCGACCCCTCACGATCATCCGCGGTTCATCGCGAGCAGCGACGAGCCACCTCAGTGTTCTTCTTCGTCTTCTTCTGCGGCGAGAATATCACGGCGATCAGTGTAAAATGAGCGACCCCATGCTCGTTCCCTCATCGCAGCTCGCGCGCAAGAAGCGCGATCCGCGCGCAGATTTTTTGCCGACCACGCGCGAGGAGATGGATCTCCGCGGTTGGGACGAGCTCGACGTTTTGATCGTGACCGGTGATGCGTATGTCGACCATCCGGCGTTCGGCCCGATCCTCATCGCGCGATTTCTGGAAGCGCGCGGCTACAAAGTCGGCGTGATTGCGCAGCCGAAATGGACGACCCCCGAAGACATCTCGCGCATGGGAACGCCGCGTCTCTACGTCGGCATCAGCGCGGGCAATTTGGATTCGATGTTGAACAAGCTGACCGCACAGAAAAAACTCCGCTCGGAAGATCAGTACTCGCCGGGCGGCGCGCCGAACTTGCGGCCGAATCGCGCGACCATCGTCTATTCGAATTTGTGTCGCCAAGCATTTCCAGGAACACCGATCGTGCTGGGCGGCATCGAAGCATCGCTGCGTCGCATCGCGCACTACGATTATTGGAGTGACTCGGTTCGGCGATCGATCTTGCTCGACGCGAAAGCGGATCTTCTCGTCTTCGGAATGGGCGAGCGCGCCGCTTGGGAGATCGCGCAACGTCTCGACAACCGCGAGCACATCTCGCAGCTCACGGACATCCGAGGAACGGCGCACGTCAAAAAAAATCGATCTTCGTGGGAAAAAATAGCGAAAAACGGATCGAAGTTCGTGCGCGATGGCAAGCCGGTCATTTTGCCGTCGTACGAAGAAGTGCTGGCCGACAAAGACGCGTTCGCGAAAATGAGTCGCGCGTTTCAGTACGAGACGAACCCGCACAACGGTCGTCCCATTCTTCAAGCGCACGGTGACGAGGCGGTTTATTTCAATCCGCCCGCCGAGCCGCTCGCCGAAAAAGACATGGACGAGCTCTACGACATGCCGTTCACGCGGCTGCCTCATCCCAGCTATTCGGAAAAAGTTCCGGCCTACGAAACGGTGAAGCACTCCATCGTCACGATGCGCGGTTGCTTCGGCGGCTGCACGTTCTGCAGCATCACCGAGCACGAAGGCCGCATCATCCAGAGCCGCTCGTCGGAAAATATTTTGCGCGAGGTGCGCGCACTCT
>JBDTFL010000232.1:0-9731 GCA_039937955.1 Polyangiaceae bacterium
CGCGCGCGATGATCGCGATCATAGGCTCGCACCGCCTTTGGCGTCAGGGTCGATGAACGCAGTTTGGTCCGGCGGGTCCTGCGAAATTTCTTCGACGCCGATCTCTACCTCGAAGCCGCTCTTCCCCTGCTTGTAGGTCGCCTCTTCACCGGGGCCCGGCGCAAATCCGTGTGCGCCCCAGATCAAATGATCGACCATGTGATTTCGCATGTCGCGGCGTGATGCAAGAAATGCGCGCCGCTGCGGTCCGTACACCGCCTTGAGCGTGACGGTGGTCTCGCCGTTCGCCAAGACGAAGGTGCGGAACAAAAGTGGATCCTGCGCGTCGTGCTTTCTTTCTGCGTACAAAAGCCGACCGTCGAGCGGCTCCAAAAACCACCACCGAAAAAACTCCACCGGAAATCCGGCGGCGGCATCGGAGCTCGAATCGCCGGCTTTGGAGTGACGAACGATGTTCAGTGCGGGCACCGAAAAACGCCACGCATCTTCGGTCACCCAAACATCGAGCGCGGTTGCTCCGCCGGGCCCGAGCAATACCAAACGCATCGCGCGATGCGGATCGACGGCCACCGCGCCGCGCGCTTGCATGACGCGGCCGGTATTCGGCTCGCGCATCGACACGTGGACGATCTCGACGAAGGGTCTTCGTGGAAGACGACGACGTAGCTCGGCCAGCGCGCGCCGTGAGTCGGACCATTCGTGTTGCGTGACGACCGGAACCTTGGCAACCGGCGCGACGCACGCCGAAAAAAGCGCCGCGCACGAGAGCGCCGCGAGCTGCTTCAGCAACGTGACTCGAGCCTCAACGCGTAGCCGCGCCCTTTCGCGAGGCCGACAATCAAGGCTTCTTTGATGCTGCCGGCGAAGATTTCGCTTAGCGCTGCGCCGATGGCGATCGCGCCGAGTGCTTCGTGCTCACCGCCCGCACCATCGCAGGCGACACGCGACACGTCTTTCCAAAGTGATGCGTCGAGAAGCGCGATGAGCGATTCGTCTTCCGAGCGCGGCATCACCACGCGTGCTTCGGAAATGTTCTTGGGTGCGGTGATCGTCGAAAGCGGATGCAGGTTGTCCTCGCGCCAGGCCAAGCAAGCGGTGACCTCGGCGAGCACGCGCGAGCCGCGAGCTTTCGCCACGTTTTCGGCCTCGAAAACGACCACCGCCGCACCTTCAGCGCGCGCGCGAGGAATCTCTGCAGTCTCTTTTTCGGTTTCGGAGAGGCGCCGGTAAATCGTGGCCAGCCGTCGTTCGACGATCGCGCTCGCTTCTTCGATTCCACCAGCCACGACAACGTCTGCTTCACCGGCTTGGATCAATTCGATGGCTTGCGTGCATGCGCTCTCGCCACTCGTTTCGAGATCGGCGGTGGCCAGCGCGGGTCCGCCGAGCCCGAGATAAATCGTGACGTGTCCGACTGGCGAGCTCGGGACCAAGTTCGGAAAATCTGCGGGACTCGCTAAGCGTGGCCCTTTTTCGTAGAGGCGATGCAGATACGCCGCCGATGCGTCGAGCGCACCGTATGCGCTCGAAAATACCGCGCCGGTTTTCTCGATGCGATCGCCACCCGCTTCGGCGAGCGCGCGTTCGACGACGATGGCGCCGATGCGCGCGGGCCTGTCCAAACGACGTGCGCGCATGGCGTCGAGGTGCGCAGCAAAGTCGAGCGTGATGTCGTGGTTGTTGGGAGCGTCCGCGAGGAGCTCTTTGATTTGTTCCGTACCGCGGAGCCCACTCGGCGTGAGCGCAGCCGCACCGGTGACGACGACGCGTCGATTTTCGTCTACAAAAATAGGTGGATCGTCGAGGTTGGCTTCTTTGAAGATCAGCGCCGAATCCATTCCGCCGAAGCCGAACGAATTACTGAGCACCGCACGAACGCGCGCCGCACGACCTTCGCCGACGACGTGGTTGAGCGCGCACGCGGGATCGGGATCCACCAAGCCGACCGTGGGAACGATCTTCTGTCGTTGAATCACGAGCGCACAGATGCCGGCCTCGATGGCGCCAGCTGCCGCAAGGGTATGGCCGATCTGTCCTTTGGAGCTCGACACCGGAATGCGTGCGATCTCTTTTCCGAGCGCGGTCATCAACGCAGCGGACTCCATCGGATCGTTGAGGGGCGTCGCGGTGCCGTGCGCGTTCACGTAATCGATGTCGGCCGGCGTCATGTTCGCGCGAGCGAGCGCGGCTTGCATCACGCGCGCAGGAGTTGCTCCCGAAGGTTCCGGGTTGGTGATGTGGTGCGCCTCTGATCCGAGCGCCCAACCAGCGAGCTCGGCGATCGGCTCGACGTTGCGCGCACGCACTTGCGGCGCTCGTTCGAGGACGACGAAACCTGCGCCTTCCCCCAAATTCAAGCCGTGTCGTGATTTGTCGAATGGCTTGCACGGCTCGGGATCGATCGCGGCGAGCGCGTTGAATCCGCTGAGCGTGAGCCTGCACAAACCATCGCTGCCACCCGCCACGACGGCGTCGCACAAACCGGCGCGGAGCCACGCAGCGGCAACGATGAGCGCGTTTGCGCCGCTGGAGCACGCGGTCGACAAAGTGCGCGTGCGTACGAACGGACCGACTGCTTGCGTGACGCAATCGCACGCTGCAGTGAGCGGATGCGAGAGCAACTCGACGAGCGCCTCTTCGTTGCGCGGATTGCGATGCAGCTCGGCGAGGCGTGCTTCGTTTTCGAACATGCCGCCGGTGGTGCCGCCGATGACCAAGCCAACGCGAACTTTTTTCGTGTCGAGCTTCGCGTGGGCGAGCGCTTCACGCGCCGCGATGAACGCCATCACGCTCGAGCGGGACCACGCAGCCGTTGCTACATGAGGCGCGTCTCGCACGGTGACGTCTTGCACTTGCGCGCCGATGCGACCGCGTTGACCGCTCGTGTCGAAGAGATCAATCGGCCGAATTCCGCGCTCGCCGCGCAAGAGCGCGTTCCACGATGCTTCGCGTGACGAAGCGAGCGCCGTGACCAGCCCGACCCCCGTGACGAACAGCCGAACGTCTTCTTGCATCTCAAAGCATCCTAAGTCTGGCTACGTGTGACGGTCACGCGCCCGCAGTTACTTTGGCAGCTTCGGCGCGCGACGAGTCGATGTGCGCAGCGAGGGTTGCGACGCAACGGAAAATCGGCCGCGCCTCGTCCCCTTCGGGAATGCGGACGCCGAATTGCTCCTCGATGCTCATCGCCAATTGCAACGCGTCGAGTGAGTCGAGACCGAGCCCCTCACCGAACAGCGAAGCTTCATCGTCGATGCTCGCGGGATCTTTTCCGTCGAGCTTCAGCTCACGAACGATGAGCTCTTTCAACGCGTGGGCAGTTTCAGTTTTCAAGTTCGTTTGCGGTTCAAGGCTCATTCGATATTGCCGAAAAAAGAAGCGCTTCACATAGCACGAGGCTTCCGGCGGGGCGATAGTGACTACGAGGAGCGCCCGCAGACGGGTGCCTTCTGTTTCTGGACGCCTGCGCGTTGCTCGGCTCCTGGACGCCTCCGCGTTGCTCGGCTCCTGGACGCCTGCGCGTTGCTCGGCTTTTTTGCGGATGCGCTTACGCTGGCGTTGGCGACGGCGGATCGATCAACGGCGGCGCTTCACTCGGGCGCGAAGCGGGTCGCGTGGCTGGCGCTAAATGTTGCGTCGGAATATCGCTCGGAGCTGGTGCCGGTGCGAGCTCTTCCGCGCGCCGTTGTGCACCGTCGTCGGGGACGTGCGCCGAGAATACGGCACCAGCCATCCACGTGCTGGCGATCATGATCGTGCGCAGCAGGAAACGAGGCCGAACGAAAGCAGCCATCACACTCGAAGAGTAGCTCGCCGATCGAGCCCTCGCCACGCTATCTTCCTTAGGGAAATGGGAACACTCGTCGATTATTCGACCGAAAAAGGGGTTGCGACACTCGTCCTCACCGACCCGCCGGTCAACGCCTACACGCACGAGATGCTCAAAGAGCTCGACGCGTGCATCTTGGAAGCGCGCTTCGACGACGACGTTCACGTGATCGTCGTCACGGGCCACGGCGAAAAACATTTTTGCGCGGGCGCGAACATCAACATGCTTCGGGAGGCCGACGCATCGTTCAAATATTATTTTTGCCTTCACGCAAACGAGACGCTGCAGCGTCTCGAGCACACGCCGAAGCTTTGCATCGCCGCGCTCAACGGTCATGCGGTCGGCGGCGGTTTGGAGGTCGCGCTCGCATGTGATTTGCGAATCGCGCGCTCCGGTCCGTTCGTGCTCGGCTTACCCGAGGTGAACTTGGGCGTGCTCCCGGGCACCGGCGGAACACAGCGTTTGGCGCGCGTGCTCGGCGCGAGCAAGACGATCGAGATGATCGCGGAGGGCGCGAACATCCCGTTCGAAGAGGCTCAAAAAATGGGGCTCGTGAACAAGCTTTGGGAGTCGGCGTCGCACGATGCCTTCATGCATCGCGTGAGCGAATACGCGCACGAGTTCACGCCGCCGGGCAAAGCGGCATTCGCCGTCGGTCGGATCAAGCGCGCCGTTCAAAGCGGGCTCGAGATGTCGATGGGCGAAGGCCTCGCGTTCGAGCGCGAATTACAAGCGGAGCTCTTTGCATCTGCAGACGCGAAAGAAGGGCTCACCGCGTACACCGAAAAACGAAAGCCAACCTTCCGCGCGCGCTGATTGTGATTGGGTCGGCGACCGTTGGAATTGCTGCAGTGATTCTCAGCATCGCAAACGCGAGTTGGGACGCCCTTAAGGTTAGGTGTTGTCGAGAAGCATGATCAGGTCTGCGGCGATGCAACGCGTGAGGTCGACGCAAACGGGAGTCGCGCTCGGAGTGAGAATGCTATGGTTTTGGGGCTGATGAGACCGGCACCAACGCGAGTCGACTCCGAGGCGGTCATCGACCTCGTCGAGCTTGCCTATTCGAACGATCGCGGTGACGACCTAAAAACGGCGCTCCTCGAAAAGCTCTTGGGCATTTTGCCGGGTGCGCGCACCGCAGGATCTTACGAGTTTCGGTTGACCAATCTCGCGCGCGGTTGCGAGCTGGAAATCACGTCGCCCTTGCAGGTTGTCGGTAGTGACTATCATGAGAACGCTTGGAAACCCGCGATCGAGAATACCCCGCCCGTCATGTTGGAGCAGTTGCTCGGTCGAACGCACGCCAGCACAGCAAGCGTAGACACGGGGCTCGGCCCCATGATGCTTGAAAGAACCGAATGGAATTCCATGTGGAAAGAGCCCGTTCGGGATTCATTGGGATTGACGGTGTTCGACATCTCGAACAATGGCGTTCTGTTCTTCATCGGCTTAACTGAGACGACAACCCTTAGGGCGCGCGAACGAGCGCTTCTGTCGAAGGTGGCCATGCATTTGTCCGCGACCTATCGCTTGGGTCGTGCGCCAAACCGCGATCGCCTGCAGGCGGCGGAGGCGGTGCTCACGCCGAATGGAAAAGTACTCCATGCACTAGGCGCGGCACAAGATCACTTAGAACAGCTCGACACGGGAAGACGTCAGCGCGATTACGCTCGCAAGAACCGAAACGACGCCGAGAAGGCGCTCGAGGTTTGGCAAGGTCTGGTCAGTGGCAGGTGGTCGCTCGTCGATCATTTCGACACCGATGGTAAGCGTTTCCTGCTCGCCATGAAGAATGCGCCGCGAGTCGATCGGCGCGCCGACCTCACGCCGCGTGAGCGAAGGGTGTGCGCGCTCGCTGCGATGGGCCATCGCGACAAAGAGATCGCTTATATGTTGGGGCTGACGCTCGGATCCGTAACCGCATCGCTTTCTCGTGCGCGCTCGAAGCTCCACGTCTCGTCACGCGCCGAGCTCGTAACGGCGTGGCGCTCGGGTTGATACGAGTCGTAAGGCTTACTCTAAGTATCGCGGCACCTCACGACCAATGCTCGATTCTCTCTAGAGCCGTGACCACGCAATAGAAATGACTATGGATCTGCGCGCCATCGACGTGCGATCTCTCTGCTATGGGAAAGCGATCACAATGAGGACACGGCTTTGTTTTGCAGCATGCTTCGTCTTGTCGGGAGCAGCCGCGTGCTCCAGCTCCAGCTCACAGAGCTTAGGCGCACCCGTGAGCGACGGCGGAGCCGGCGACGCTCAAGGCTCGAACGTGGAGCCGATCACGTTCAATGTCTTCGAAGACGAGTCGCCCGCCACGCCCATTGCCGGCGCGCTGGTCAGCCTCGACTACAACGACGGCACAGACGAGCTTCAAACCTCCGATGTCACCGGCAAGGTGACGTTCGTCTCGAGCAGCATCGCGTCCGGTGTCACCGTCGTGAGCGGCGGCACTACTGGAAGGATCATCACGACGGTCATTGCGCCGAACGTGGCGGCGTACGAATCGAAAGGGTTGAAGCTGACGTTGCGAACATCGACCGCGTTTCCGTCCGCCAACCTTACGGGTGCGATCTCGGACAAGCTCATTGCCGGCGACTTGCTCGGGATTTCGACAACGAGCTACGGAAGCTACCAAGACAACACTGCAGCCACTTATACGTTGTCGGTCCTGACCGGTCAGCCGTTCACGTTGGTGGGCCTCGAGCATTCGGCGAACGTGGTTACGGGTCAAAACAGCGCGCTCACGGTGCGTCAGTGGTTTCACATCGACCACCCTGCGCTCACCGCGGCGGCGACGCTCGATCTCGACGTCGGCACGCAGACTCCGGACACACCCAGCACGATCTCGGGAACCATCACCATCCCCCCAAACGCAGGAACGTTCGCAACCGACTGCAAAGCCGCGCTCGTCCTCTACGGAGCAGACGCCGAGTCGTTGTCGTTTACGCCGCAGATCGGCGTAGCCACATCGACGACCTTGTCCGCCGACAAGGGCTCTTTCGCATACACGGCGAATTACATCACGCTGCCCAACGTGAGCCCTTATGCGATTGCGGAGCTCTATACGTCGGATGGCGCGACCTCGCAGGAAATTTATGAAGGTGTTCCCGCCAATGGTCTCGTGGTCAGCGATCTCATCGCTCCAATCAAGTTGAGCAGCTCGGGGATCGCAGCGGGTGATCCCATCGACGCGACCGCTTACACCGATCCCGTTTTTCTCGTCGGCTTGCAGGGAACCGACGGCGCCTGGACGGTGGTTTTGCCTCCCGGAAAAATGGCGACCGTTCCTCATCTGCGGGCGGAGCTGAAAGCGTTGCTCGGGACCACTAAGGTTACGGGTTTCGTCCAATTGTGCCGCTATTTCGATGACGACGCGGGTCACAATAATTTCTGTCGTAACGAAATGACATCGCGCAACCTCGTCATCACTCCGTAGGGGCGAGACTTAGGAAACAAATGACTATGGACGTCCCCACCTTCGGGATGCTCATCATCCGACGATGAGAATGTTTCGTCGCGTTTCCTATTCCGTCGGCACCGTCATCGCGCTCGGCGCGCTTCAAGGATGCAGCAGCAGTAGCAATAGCAGCGCGCCTTCGTCGTCGGACGCCGGCGCGGCAGACTCCGGGTCAACCGCAACAGGAACCATGAGCGTGCTCGTCATCGCCACCACCGACGACGCGCCAGGTGCACCGCCGCCTTCGTTCGCCGCGATTCCCGGCGCTCAGGTTTCGATCGATATGCCCGGTGGCGGCCAGCAAACCGCGACCTCCGACGCGAACGGAAAAGTCACGTTCACCGGCATCGATTGGACCTTAGGGAGCGCCGGCATCCTCGGAACCTTGACCGGGTACGGTGCGTATGGCATCGCCGACGTCAATCCGACCAACTTCAAATCCATTCCCACCGTGACCGCGGTGCAAGGACAAGCCGACGTCGTCTTGACTCTCGCGCCCGTCTCTGCGGCCCTGGCAACGCTCACGGCGACCCTGCAAAACAAAGCCGACGCTGCTAACTACGTGTTCGCATCGGCAACGCTCGGCGGCAGCACCGCCGATGTCAACACGCCGACCGCCACACTGCCTATCGGCACGACGGCGCCGTATACGTTGATCACCCACGAATTCACCAACGGTGGAACCGGGCGCAACAGCGTACTGACTGGAGTTCGCTGGGCCAGCTACTCCGAGCCGCAGGCCACGGGGGCCACGCAAGCAGTCACCGTGGACCTTGCGGGCGCGGGAACGACGCTGACGCCGACCACGACGCATACGCACGCCGTCGTCCCGGGTGGCGCAACGGGGAGTCTCAATCAAAGCTATTACAGTACTCAAGTCTTTTCGGTGGAGTCGGGCTTCCACCTGGTCTTGGGTCATGCGGTGAGCAGCACGCTCACTGCCGACAGCTCAGCGTTCGACGTCGTCAACGAGAATGTCAGCATCGCCGGTCAGACGCCGGTGACCCAATACGTGCTCTATGACGCCAGCGGGGGCGCCGCTTCGGCCGTCAGTGTCGACGGGCTGCCGCAAGACAACGCGACCATCAGCAACTTCCTGACACCGCCAAGCCTCGCGGTCGGTTCGGTTTCGCTTTCGCAGCCGATCGTGTTCACGAATGCGGACCCGACGACCATCTCGTCTCTGATCGTCACGACTGCCGCGTCGACGATTGACGCGCTCCTCGTCGTCGATGTTCCACCGGGTGTGACGACCATCCATCCACCTACCCTTCCGGCCGCCTTGACCGCGAAGATCACGGGCGCGAAAGGGACGATTTACAGCAGGACCGACCTTGATGCAGTGACCGATCGCTATGCTCGTCTCGCCGTCTCACGCCCATTCGGGGTCAGACCCTAAGCGAAAAAAACAAACCCCACGTTTCACTCGGAAACGTGGGGCACTTTTTGATGCGTGAATCGCAGCTCGCTACCAGGCGAGGCTACGCACAGCCGTCTAAATCACGGCTGGCCGGGGATGCAGAAGCCGGTCGCCGTGTTGCAGCCTGAGCCCGATGCGCAGTCAGCTGCCGAGCTTGCACAGGGGAATGCGCACTTGGAGAACTGCACGTTGCACTTTGCGGTGCCGCAGTTCGCGTCGCTCGTACAGGGAAGCGCGAGCGGGCCGGGCGTTGCCATTGCGCCACCGGTTGCGGGCATGGGCGCAACGGGAGCGGCGGTCGGCTGCGCAGGGTAACCAGCCTGCGGTTGCGCGGGGTAACCCGGTTGCGGCTGCGCGGGATAACCCGGTTGCGCCGGATATCCCTGCTGCGGGTACTGGCCGTACGCGGAAGCGCTCGGTGCAGTCGCTGGTGTGTTGCTGCTGCCGCCACCACAAGCCAATGCAACGACGCAAAGCACCGTGCTGACTACAACCAAGCTCATCTTTCCGACTAATCGCATAGGGAATCCTCCGAAGTGCCGCAGGGTATAGAGAGGCCAGCCAAGGCGTCAATGACCCCTTTTTTGGATTACGTTTTTTTTCAATCAAGATCTCGGCGTTTTTGCTCTGCTTCGTCTTTGTTTCGAAACGTGACCAACCTCCGAAATCTTACAGTGCTCGTGGCGCTGACGATGCTTGTGGACTGCAAGCATGGCGAGCCACCGACCTACAGCGGCGACGCTGACGCGAGCGTGAATGCAGCGGCGACGTTCGAGGCGCTCGCAGGAATCGTCGATGCGGGGGCGAGCGATTCACGAGTGACCGATGCGAGCGCGGACGATTCAGCGGACGCGGGCGATCCCGGGCTCTTGCCGCAAACCAACGACAAGCCCGACTCGAGCGCGCCGGAGTTTTCGGCGCGCATGCAGCTTTTGTGGAGCGCGATTTTGCATGACGACGCCGACCTCGCGATCCCCGCATTTTTCCCGCTCACCGCGTACGAGCAGACCAAAGCGATTTCG
>JBDTFL010000233.1:0-2968 GCA_039937955.1 Polyangiaceae bacterium
GTCATGCATTCGCCGAAGACGCCGACCGTGCTGACGAAACAGCCACCGTCTGGGCCGGAATCGATCACGGTAATCCCACCGTCATTCGCGATCGATCCATCTGCCGGGATCGCTGCGTCACCAGAAGCTCCTGCGTCGTCATCCGCCGTCGGCGACGCATCGGCGTTCTCTTCGCTCGAAGACGACGATGACGAACAGGCCGTAAATCCGAGGGGAATCGCGATCGCGAGAAAAACGAAAACAGCGCCGCGGATCATTCACTCACGAGAATAGCACCCGTCACGGAAGCCACTGCTCGCCGGTTTCGCAATCGATGTGCTTCATGGTGACCTTGCGATTTTTGAGCTCGAGCACGCCGAACACGATGGGCAGCTGAAAACGACGCGGGCCGATCGACCCGGGATTGAAGATCGAAATGTCTTTGTCGCGACCGATGAACGGCACGTGCGAGTGGCCGCAGATCACGAGATTGGCGCTCTCCGACTTTGCGCGACGCACGGCATCGGCGCGGAGCTTCGGACCATTCACCGCGATGTGCGTGAGCAAGATCGTCAAAAGCGCTTCGCTCGCCTCCACCAAGTCGAGCGTGAGCGCGTCGGGCAGATCCTTCGCGCGAGTGTCGATGTTGCCGCGCACCGCGATGGTCGGCGCAATTTCGCGGAGCACAGCGAGCACGTCGAGCTCGCCGATGTCGCCGGCGTGAAGAATTTTGTCGGGTTTTTGGCTCTGAATCAGATCGGCTGCGCGCGGGTGCGGCTTCGAACAATTTGGTGCCCACCCTCTGCTCTGAAATAAATCGCTTCACGCGCGCGCTTCCCGGCCCTACGCATGCGCGATGGATCTTCGAGGCAAGACTCTCTTCATTACCGGCGCGAGCCGCGGCATCGGAAAAGCAATCGCCCTGCGCGCCGCACGCGACGGCGCGAACATCGTCGTCGCAGCGAAGACGAGCGAGCCGCACCCGAAGCTCCCCGGCACCATTCATTCGGCCGCCGAAGAAATCCAAAAAGCCGGCGGAAAAGCCCTGCCGTTCGTGCTGGACGTACGCGACGAAAAACAGATCGCAGCAGCCGTCGCTGCAGCGGTCGAGAAATTCGGCGGCATCGACATTCTCGTGAACAACGCGAGCGCGATCAGCCTGACCGGCACCGAAGCGACGCCGATGAAGCGCTACGACTTGATGCACCAAGTGAACATTCGCGGAACGTTCGCGTGCTCGCAAGCTTGCATTCCGCATCTCGCGAAATCATCCAATGCGCATATTTTGAATTTGTCGCCGCCGCTGAACATGGACGCGAAATGGTTCGCGCCGCACGTCGCGTACACGATGGCGAAATACGGAATGAGCATGTGCGTGCTCGGCATGGCCGAAGAGCTTCGCGCGCAAAAAATAGCGGTAAACGCGCTTTGGCCGCGCACCATCATCGCGACCGCGGCGGTGCAGAATCTTTTGGGTGGCGATGCTTCGATGGCCGGAAGTCGCAAACCGGAAATCATGGCCGACGCCGCTCACGTCATTCTCACGCGCCGGAGCACCGAGAAGACCGGCCAGTTTTTCATGGATGACGAAGTGCTGCGCGAGGCCGGCGTCACCGACCTCGACAAGTACGCAATGAATCCGGGCGGCGAGCTCTTTCCAGATTTGTTCGTCTGAGAAAGCTCATCGCAGCCATCTTTCACGCCGCTGATCGAGATCTTTGAACGCCGAATTTCGGTGAGCGGGCTCGGTGCTTGTTGCGGCACGAGTGCGATGTGCATGAAGCTCACGCCGTCATCGATCCCGTACGCCACCTATGCGCGGCTCGCCGCAGAGTCGCTGGTCGTTCCGAGAATGAGCCCACTCGACGAATTTCGGCTTTCGATGCGGGTTTCGCGCGTGACCTCGTTCGACGAGAAATTTGGACGCGATGCGCAAGCAGGCCGATTAGATCACTCGTCTGTCGACTCATCGCCCGCGTCATCGACGGCGAGCGAGAGCACGGCGAGCATCACGTTCGCGTTTGGCACTTGATCCAAAGGGTGTTTCGCGGTCGGCTCGTCACTGCCGCGCTTCCAAATCTTCACCTCGGACCACACCAAGCCCGGAGCAAGCGCGGGCATTTCGATGGCTGCACGCTCGATTTCGTTCCATGAGGTGACCGGCCGATCGCGATCGAAGAAGCCTTCCTCGGACATAGCGATCGGACCGAAGCGCAGGATCTCACCGGCATCGAACGCCTCGAGCGCTTCATCCTGTAGTCGCTGACGCGTCGCTTCGTCGATCGCCGCGAGCAAATCGAGAGCGCCATCGAAGAGAAGGTTGAACGCGATGCGCGATCCATCCTTCGCCTCGACGATGTGATGCTGAGTCTCGACACCAGCAAGTCCGCGTCTTTGTTTGCCGGAGGTGATGCTCCTCACGTCGTCGAAGCGGATGACGCGAGGTCGTCCGTGCTTCTCGCTCGTGATGCCGCGCTCGTAAAGCTGGACGAGCCGGCGCGGATTTCGTTTTTTGATCCACCACAGCGCACCGACGCCGATCGAAATCACGACCAGCATCTGGAGCGCCGTGGATGCAGAAACGCCGAGAAAAAAAGCCGCGACGGCGATGTACGCACCGAGCGCACCGACGATGAGCCAAACGAGGCAGCCACTGCGTTCGGCATGCGCGCTGCGCAAAGTGCCCAATTGGTAAGGCGTCGTGTCCTCACCGGCTCGATACGGCGAGACCACCCTAAGGTTGTCTCACGCAGATCATTCCAATCCCGGCGATCGCGTCGCAAAGTGGAAGCGATCCGGTGCACCCCGCAGCGTCGGTGCATTGGTCGGAACAAACATTCGTGCCGCTCGGTCCTTCGACGCAGAGCGAGCTCGCGCAATCGTCGCCGGTAGTGCAGCTGTCGATTCCATTTTTTCCGGTGCCGCGTGCGCCGTCTTCGCAATCGCAGCCGGTGGCCTCGCTGCACTCGCAACGCTGCGACGCGGGACA
>JBDTFL010000234.1:0-5325 GCA_039937955.1 Polyangiaceae bacterium
TTTGCGCCGGAGCGCTCGGAGATTTCGATCGAGCGCATTTTGAAGGTTCTCGGAACGCCCATCAGTCACGACCTCACGATCGCCACCGGCAGCGCGTTCATTCCGCGCGCTGTCTCACCGTCCGCGCCTACGCTCAGCGAGGAGGACATCGCGCGCTCTGCGCAACGCGAGACCATGCCGATGCCCGCCATGCCCAAGGTCGGCGGCGAGACGATGACGAACGCGACGTTGTCGGCCCAAAATTTTCTGACGATCCGCAAGCGACGCATGACCGCGACGTACGGGGCGGCTGGCTTCGTGGCCATCTCCGGAATGATTCTGATCGGCGCGTGGAACCACTCGCAAACGTCGTCCAACGCGGAGCGCGCCGTCCCGGAGTCTTCAGCGCCCGTGATCACGGCGGCCGCCACCTCTGCTGCGCCTGTGCCCGATTCCGACAAAAAGGACCTTCCGATTTCGACTGCACCTGCGCTCCCGCCGACGGACCCGGCGACCGCGGCGAGTGTTACAAATGCCTCAAAAACCGGGGCAATCGCCGCACCTAGCTCGAGCCCGCTTGCATCCGCGACGACGACACCTGGACGTCCGCGAAAGCGAAATCAGGATCTGTCCAAGTTGTTCGGGGGACGCGAGTAGAGGTCTTGGTGTCGTGGGGGGAAACACGATGAAAAAACTTTCTTTGATTTTACCGTTGATGTTCTTGGTGCTCGCTGCGCCCAAGGCTGCGCACGCCGATGACGCCAGCGTGAATCGCGCGCAATCCCTGTTCGACGAAGGCAAGGCGCTGCTCGACGCGGCAAATTTTCCGGAAGCGTGCCCGAAGCTCGCCGAAAGCAAAGAGCTCGCGCCGGGGATCGGCGTCACGCTTTATCTCGCCGACTGCGAGGACAACGTCGGCAAGCGCGCGTCGGCGCTCTCCCATTATCGCGAGGCGGAGACAATGGCGCACGCGAGAGGTGACGCGCGCGAATCGACCGCGCACGACTACGTCACGAAGCTCGAAAACGAAACTGCGCGCATTCACATCCACGTTTCGACCGGCTCGCAAAGGCTCACCATCACCGACAACGGACGACCGGTGTCGATCAATTCCAATCGAGGATTTCCAGCCGATCCAGGAGCGCACAAAATTCGCGCGAGCTCGGCGGGCAAAGCTGAATGGAGCGAGATCGTGCACGTTCCGGAGTCGGTAGACGGCGTCGACGGCATGACCATCGAGATCAGCGTTCCGCCTTTGGAAGATGGCGGCGTCATGTCCGATCGCAACACCGAATCTCAGCCCGACCAAAACCGAAGCCGCTCCAATGGCTCGACGCAACGAGTGATCGGCATCGGTGTCGGCGCCGCCGGAATCGTGGGCTTGGGCGTCGGTGCGTTTCTCGGGTTGCACGCAAAGTCACTGCAAGACGAATCGAACGGTGCAGGCGGCGGATGCAACGCAAGCGATACGTGTGATCCGCACGGACAGGAGCTGCGCATGAGCGCGCTCAGCTCCGCAACCGCATCGACGATCCTCTTCGCGGTCGGCGGCGCGGCAGTCGTGACCGGCATCGTGCTCTACGCAACAGCGCCATCGTCTCGATCCGATCTCGCGGTCGCCGTGGGTCCGGGCAATGCGTCGTTCATAGGGAGATTTTAGTGCGATTCGTGTTCTTGCTCGCCTCAGCCGCGTTGCTCTTTCCCTCTGCGGGATGTGCGCTCGTGCTTGGCCTGGACAGCGGAAATGACGTTACCGATCTTGCGGATGGTGAAGCCGGCACGACGGCACCGCTCGACGCGGCACCCGACGTCGGTGTAGGGCCCGCAGATTCTGGACCGAAGCCGCCTACGTGCGCACCGGACACCGCCGACTGCAACGGCAACTCGGCCGACGGTTGCGAGACGGCGCTCAACTCACCTCAACATTGCGGCAGCTGCACCAAGAGCTGCAGCGCGTTCCAAGTCTGCATGATGAGCGTTTGCTGCGCCAACATGAACCAATTTTGTAGCGGCAACGCAGACTGTTGCTCCAACAACTGCGACGGCACCAAATGCGGCAAGCCGTGATTATTTTTTCTCGAGCTTCGCTGCAGCGCGGTCGAGCGTCTTCTCTAAATCATCAATTTTAGCGTGCAAATTGGCCTGTTTTCGCCATAGACCGAAGAGCCACGCCATCAAGATCACCCAGAGGACTGCATACGCAGCAACCAGCAAATTCGCTCCGCTGTGCGTTTCCGGTCCGCCCTCCACCGACTGAAAGCTGGTGGCGCGTGTGTCTGGGCTCGCTTGCGTGGTCGTGGGCTGTTGGTCCAGCCGAGCTAAGCGTAGGCGTCCAGAAAGATCGAGCGCGCTCATGCTTCGATCCGATCGTCGAGGCCGAGATCGATCGCATCTTCTTCCACCATCGCGAGCCGCTCTTTCGCGAGCTCGAGCTTCACCCTTGCCCAGAGCAACGCGATTGCGAAGAGCGTGAATGCAACGAAAGCGAGAAGGAGCGCGTGCTTCATGTCGGGGGCCAAGCCTCCACCTTTACCGGTGATGACGGTGGGGTGCTGACCGCTCCACTTCTGCACGGAAAAATGGATGATGGGCAAATTCGCGGCGCCGAGAATTCCGAGCGCAGCGGCGAACTTTCGTTCCCCTTCACCGTCGCCCGCGAAACCGCGCAGCACCAAGTACGCGACGTAGATGAGCACTTGCAGAAGCGCGGTCGTGAGACGCGGATCCCACGTCCAATAAAATCCCCAAGCCTTGGCAGCCCAGAGCGGACCCGTCGTCAAAACGATCAAACCGAACACGACGGCGATCTCTGCGCCGGAGCGCGCGACTGCGTCCCACGTCGGCGTCGGTTTCACCAAATAGCCGCACGAGCCTACAAAACAAGCGGTTGCGCCGATGTACATCGCGTACGCGCTGGGCACGTGGAAGTAAAAAATCTTCTGCACGATGCCCATCGTCTTCTCGATCGAGGTCTCCTCGAACACGACGTAGATGGTCGAGACGAGAAACGCCGTCGTGACGAACATGAGGATCGCGAAGCCGATATCGCTCCCGGATTGCTTTCTCTGAATGGAGGTCGCTCGGGGCATTGGCTAAATCCTAGACGCTTCTCGCTGCTTGGTCTCGATTTCGGCAGATTTTTCAATTTCTCGAATTACGGCGTCGAACCATTTCTCGACCGTCTTCCGAAACGGCCACATCCACCCGTAATCCGGCGCGACGAAACGATCGGTGATGTGCGTTCGAAGACCCTTCGCTGCATCGAGGCCGGCCGTCTCGTAGGTCGCCAAAATCGTTTCCGTGTACGCCTCCCATTCGATGCGCGCGCGGCCGTACGCGAGGCCGAGCGGAAAAAATGGGACGAGATAAACGAAGCCCATCACGACATCCCCCATGCGTGCGCGCTGTCGCAAGTGGACGCGCTCGTGTCTCAAAAGCACGTAGCGGTCGACGTCGGTCATTTGTTCCCAAGAATCGGGAACCCAAAGCTTGCCGAAGAGAACGGTGTGGTAGCGCGTCATGTACGTGCGCATTCCGCCGAGCGTGATCATGGCGAGCGCGTTGTGAATGGCGCGTTGCAGCTTGCTCGAGCGTTTGGGCAAAATTTCGAAGTTCGGAAATTCTGCGCGAATTTCCGCTAAAAATGGCTCGAAATACGTCCTCACGTTTTTCGCTCTTCCTTTTCGCCGACTTCCTTTTCAGAGGGCTCGTTCGTCTTCACGTTTTGGCAAACCGGGCAGTAGTAGGTCGACCGCTTGCCGATGCCTTGGCGACGCATGCGAATGCGCTCACCGCATTTGAGACACGCCTCACCGCTCCTCTTGTAGACCCACACCGGACCGCCCGGACCGAGCCGCGTGATGCGTCTGCCGGATCCGGGTCCGACATTTCGAAGCATCAATCTTCGCGCTTCGTTCATCAGCTTGCGCGCGCCTTCGCTGCCGACTGCGGCGCTCTCTTCGAACGGATCGATCTTGGTGATGAAGAGCACCTCGGATTTGTAGACGTTGCCGATGCCGGCCACGATCGACTGATCCATGATCGTGTCGCCGATGGGCCGCTCGCCCGCTGCAAGGACTCTTCGCACAGCTTCGCCGACCTCGAAGCTCGGCGCGAGAACGTCGGGTCCGAGTGAATCGACCTCGCGTTGCACCTCGGGTCCGGAGAGCATGCGGACGACCGGTGCTGAAAAACAAACGGCAACGCACCCATCGACCTCGATGATGACCTTCGCGGTACCCGGGAAATTACGGGGTGAAACGGTTTGCGGATAAATGTGCCATGAGCCGTGCATGCGCATGTGCGTATGCAGCGCGCGCCCGTCATCGAACACGATGAACAGATTTTTGCCGACCGCGTCGACGCGCACAATCGTGCGACCGAGCATGTGCGAACGCAAAAGCGAGGGCACGGTCGAGGACCAGCGCACGATTTCTCTTCCGACCAACCGCGCGCTCAGCGTCGCGGCTGCTCTGAAAATGGTGTCGCCTTCAGGCATGGCCAATCAAAAGCCGAGCTACGCGCAGGCGTCTAGAATCTTCGTCAGGCATTCGGTTCTTCGAGCTTGTTCGCGGTGGGTGCGTCCAGGTCGTCGGTTTCGCCGGCCGCAACACTGAACGCAAGCGTGCGACGACGAAGCATTCCGCGTCCGCCCATTTGAAAGCCGGCACGTGAGAGCGCAGGTGCCAGCGGGCTCGTGTTTGCGGGGACGCCATCAATCGCCGTTAAAAATAGGGCTTTCGCTCGTCCGGTGTCGACGAGGCCCGCAAGTGCCTCACCGAGCGCGCGGCCGGCATCCGTGCGCGCAGGCTCGTCACGCGGCAAAAAAGTAAGGAGCTGATCGGCGCCGCGTCCCAAAAAACCAACGAGGCCGCCGTCGTGCAAGATCACGCGAGCACCTGCCGCGCGTTGCGGTCGTCCGTGTGTGACGTCGTCGGGGTTGCTCGCGTCGTCGTCGATGTCGGCGACAGGCCACGGCAAGATCGCGCCGAACGGATTGGCCGGATCGGTGGCAGACAAAACCAACGTCCGACTTTCGTCGGCGTCGCGCATGCTACGGAGTCGATCGTCGGCGCCGGGCAATGCGAACTGCGCAGCGCCGCGACCTGCGACGAAATATCCCCGGCGCACGTGACCGGCATCTTCGAGCGCTTTCAAAACGCGATAAACAGCGGAAAAACCGCCGGGCACGCCTTCGGCTTGAACGGCCTCGCGGGTGACGACTCCGTAACGTTCGAGCAAGGTGCGAGCGAGAGCAGCGCCGCGTTCGGTCGTGCTTCGTGGCTCGAACCATCTTCCCGATCGCAAAGACCAGCGACCTTCCGTTCCGGGAATTTGATGCGTGGC
>JBDTFL010000235.1:0-4235 GCA_039937955.1 Polyangiaceae bacterium
ACGGCACTCCGATCACGTTCGAGGCCGGCCAATGGATGAATTTGGTGTTGCCGATGGAGACCGGAGAAATCCGCCGCGCGTATTCGGTGGCGTCGGCGCCCAGCGGCACGAAGAATTTCCAGCTTGCGATCACGCACGTCGAAGGCGGTCCCGGCTCCACCTACCTTCACGAGGCGCCGCTCGGAAGCCTGCTGAAGGCCGTAGGTCCACAAGGATTTTTCACGCGCACGAAACACGCTGACGCGCCTTCGTTATTCGTCGCCACGGGTACCGGCATCACCCCGTTTCGCAGCATGATCTTGGAAGGCAAGCTGACCGCACCCACGTGGCTCGTGTTCGGAGCCCGCACCGAAGCCGATCTGATTTATCGCGACGAGCTCCAAAAAGCCGCGGAAAACCAGCCTAATCTAAATGTAGAATACACGCTGTCGCGGCCTCACGAGGCGTGGTCCGGCAAGACCGGTTACGTGCAAACACACGTACGCGAGATTTGGAGCTCGCTCGCTGCGATTGCTCCGCCGCATGCATACATCTGCGGGCTTGAACGAATGGTGAGCGCCGTGCGCGCGCTCTTACGTGAAGAGCTGCAAGTGCCGCGGCAGCAGGTGCACTCCGAGCGTTACGACTAGCCGACCTTCGTCCGCCTAAAACGTTCCGCTCAGCATCGCGCCGCTCATGCCGACCGAGAGTCGTACGTGCGGCGGCGGCTTTTCTGCGCGCAGATCACGAATGACCAAGAACCCACCGGCAAGAAAAAGCACCGCGCCGCTGGCGAGAAAAACGTCGCTCGCCGTGGAGAACGTCTTCACCGTGGTGATGCGATCGTTTTCGGTGGCCGGACAGTTGGTGCGCGACGGCCCACACTCGTTGTCGAGCGGTTTGCCTTTGTCGATCGCGGCGATGCCGAAGACGGCGCCCACTGCGAGCGACGCAACGCCCACACCCGCGACGATCAACCCGACACTGCGAAGCGCGTGCGACGGCTCGGGGCCCGGCTCCAAGATCGTGCGCATCTGCACGGTGTGATGCTCACCATCTTGAATTTCGAGAGGCCCGTCCCAGGTTGCGTTTCCGGCGACGATGCGCACTGCATGACGACCCGGGTCGATCGGAAATGAGCTATTTTTTACGTCGAACGGCGCTTCATCGACGGTGAGCGCGCTGAGCGCATAACCGCTCGGCAAATTGATTTGCAGCGTGGCCACGCGTGCTCGCACCGTCGGAAGCTCACTCACGGCTTGGGCCTGCGCGCTCTTGAAAGCGTCGGGTGCGTCTGCCGGCAATTGACGACGCGCGATGGCGTCGAGCGTTTGCGAAGCGTCGACGACGTGGCCGAGCAACGCTTGGCAATGTGCGATCCGAAGCTCGATCGAGGGAGCCGCAAATGCTTTGTCGGCATCTTTCCAAAGTGGAATGGCGCGATCACAACGACCGCCCGCAAACGCCGAGTCCCCCTTCTCGGCGAGCGCACGGGCATTTGCGCGCGCGTCGTCTTGCTGAGCGGCGGCGCTCGAGGCGAGAAACGCAAAAGCGATCGGGAGAGCTACGCGCGCGAAAGGTCGCAATTAGAGTCCGAGGGGCGGGAGTGAAAACGGCGACGCTGGACCCGATGCCGTGGGTGCAGGTTGTGCGGGCTGAGCAGATGGTGCAGCGGTCGTTGGGGGCGGATCACTGGGCCCGGTGGCCGATCCGTGAGCTCCATGTGCGCCGTGAGATGCGTGTATTTTACCCGTATTTTTATTGGAATTTGCCGGCATATTTGCAGAATCTGAGGCGGCTTCAATAGCGACGGCGCTGCTTGCCGAAGCAGCGGGCAGCACCGGCAATGTCATCGCGGAAGGCGCAGCGCTCGCGGTCACGTCGGCACGAACGGGCGACGTCACGGCACCGTGTTGTACGTATGGCGAAGCAGGCGCGGCCGCGTGCGCGCTGTTGTACTTCACCGCACCGATGGCGCCGATGACGACGAGCAGCGACGCCGTTGCACCCCAAAGCGCAGTGCGCGATTTTTTCGGAACCGATTCGTGATCGGTCGCTGACGACAGCAACGTGTTCTTCGACGGGGATCGCGACAGCGCGTCGGTTGACGAGACGACCGAAATTTCCGGCGACGACGTGAGCGAAATCTTGGGGCTCGACGTGTCCGCGATGGGCACACGCTTGACGGTTACGCCGAGCGCATCGGCCAGCAACGTGGCGGCGATTTGCGCATCCGGAAAACGCAGCGATGGGTCGACCGCGCATGCGACCTTGAACCAATCGTCGAACGCTTCGGGAATGTCGGGATTGAGCGATCGCGCGTCGCGTGCTTTTCCCAGCTGAATTTTCGAGAAAAGCTCGATAACGCTGCCGCCGTCGAAAGGGCACTCACCGGTCAGCGCTTCGAATGCGACGACACCGAATGCCCAGATGTCTGCGGCAGGACCGACCTCGGCGCTCATGCGAACTTGCTCGGGCGACATGTAATGCGGCGTGCCGACGAGCTTTCCGGTGCGGGTGAGCTGCGACAAAGCTTTGCCGGTGATCTCCGCGAGATCCGTCATGCTCGGGCGCGCTTCTTCCAAGCTGCCGATCAATTTCGCGATTCCGAAATCCACGACTTTGACCTCGACGTCGCGATCTTCGCCTTTCGTGAGGAACACGTTGTCGGGCTTGAAATCGCGATGAACGATGCCGAGCGCGTGCGCGCGATGCAGCGCTTTTGCAGCGTCGCCCATGAACGCGGCGACGTCGTGCAATGAGAGATGCCTCTCGCGTTCGATGCGTTCGCCGAGCGGCTCGCCGTGCAGAAGCTCCATCACCAAGTACGGCTGACCGTCGTCGGTGAGACCGAAATCGAAGACTTGAACGGCGTGCCGCGAGCGAAGCTGCGCAGTGAGCTTGGCCTCCATCAAAAATCTTTTTTTCGTCTCCTCGTTTGCGGCGAGCGAGCCCGACAAAAACTTGATCGCGACGTTGTTCTCGAGCGCGAGATGTTTGGCGCGCCAAACCTCGCCCATCCCGCCTTCGCCGACTTTCGCCTCGAGCTCGTAGCGCTCTCCGAGACGCGCGCCGGCAGTCGCGACCCAAGTCGACATCACCTTCGAAGTTACCATAGGCGGCGGCACGTTCCTCTCGAACGTTGCAAGGTGCGAGCCTCATCGCGTTTTCTCCTACAACACGAAAACGCTTATTTTTGGCGGGATTTGCTCATTGGTTTGTGGCCGGCCAATGACAAATATTGCAAAAAATCGGCAGCGCTTGCGTGGACATTTTGCAGTGCAGTGGCCGAAGCTCTGGTCACCTCACACATGAACGCCTCGCAACGGTTGCATAGCGTCGCGATCGAAGCGGCGCGCTCGCGCTGCAAACGACTTTTCAGTAACCTTTTCGAGCGACCGCATCATCGCCGGTCTCGATCTCTTTGCGAGATTGCGTGACGACGCATGTTGCCGTGTGATCGCGAACATCCACCACGCGCAGCTCACCGATGACCTCTTCCGGAAGCACGCTGGGGTTGTGCGGCGTCGGAACGGATTCGATCGCGGCCGGTGAGTTGCTCTCGAGCGCGATGCGCGTGGCGTCGGTGTCGCTCGACAAGCTTTGTCGCCACGCATCACCCTTGCGAATGATGAACAAACGATTGCCGAGCTTGAGACCGTCCTTGTTGCCCTTGTCGATGAAAATGACCTGATTTTGGCCGTAGAATTCGTGTTGATGAACGCTGGCCAGCACGTGCGCTTTCACGTCGTCCTCGTTGCGCACCGGCGGCACGATCGAAAATTTTCGCATGACCGGACCAAGACGCGCGCCGCGTTCGATCACGTCGAGTGATTCAGTTATCTGTCCGCGTGCGATGCGTGCGTTCGGATTCCACGAGTCGACGCGCACCGTTCCTTGAATCTGCACGACCTTGCCGCCCGGCACCTGCTTCACGCTGCGGAAGATGGTGAGCTCTTGGCCGAGCTTCACGTCGCGATTGCCACCCATCTTCACGTAAACAGAATCGAAATCGCTCAAGAACATTTTGTCGACGGGCGACCCGATGATCTCGCCCCAGTTTTGATCTTGGCTGTCGTCGACGAAGCCTTGGTCGCGCAAAAAAATGGTGTTGTTCGGAACCTGACGACGACGGTCGACGAGTGACGAAATCTCGTCATTTCCGGGCGAATTCGCTCTATCGCCTCCGATCGAAGAAGGATTCAGCGTGATGCCGAGCGCGCGCAAACGAATTTCGTCGCCCGGATAAATCCAAT
>JBDTFL010000236.1:0-5928 GCA_039937955.1 Polyangiaceae bacterium
ACATTTCCATCACTGGCTTTGACCGGTGGCTCGTCACCGACGCCGCGCGCCAGCAAATCATAAATCTCGGCACACGAATCGATCCACGGCTGTTTTGCCGCTACTCCGAGCGCTTCACGGGCACTCACGTCCGGCACTTGATCGAGCTCGGAGGCAAGCGGGCCGAGCTCGTAGAGCGACGTGCGAAGCGCCACGAGATCGCGCGGAGCAGCGCGCTCGGTTGCCACTTTCATCGCGAGACGCTCGATGTCCGAAACGCGACCGAGCCGCGAACGAATCGCTTCACGAAGACCAGGCTGCGTGACGAAGAGCTCGACGGCATCGAGACGCCGACGAATGTCTGCCACACGAGTGAGCGGCGCGAGCAAACGACGGCGAAGCAATCGCGCACCCGACGCTGTGCACGTTGCGTCTATTTGGGCGAGCAAGGACGCCTTCGCGTCGTCGTCGGAGGCGCGCACCAATTCGAGATGCGCCTGCGTGGCTTCATCCAAGAGAAGCGTTTCGCCGAGCTCGTAACCGACCAATCGCGCGACCGCGATTCGTCTCCCCGGCTCACACACATTCAGCGTTTCGACGCATCGAGCGGCCGCGGCACGCGCCACGCGAGAACGACACGCGGCCTCCGCTTCACCTTTGCCGAGCGCTGCATCCAAAATGCGCGTGGCTTCCGATTCGTCCAGCGCGGCAAGCCCTTCGCGAACGACGGCGCGTCCTCGTGAAAAATGAAATTCCGATGCGATGCGCTCTGCGCCTTTGCCGACATAGAGCTCACGTGGGTCGAGCCGCACGAGCTCCGCTAGCGCGCTGGCCGAATCATCTACCTGGCACGCACGGAGCTCGCCGGTCGATGCATCGATCGCCGAAATACCGTAATTTTCAGCGTCAAACTCGATAGCTGCAAGATACATGTTCTTGCGCGCGTCGAGCCCGGAGTCGTCGTACGCGATGGCAGGACTGACCACGCGCACCACCTCGCGTGGGACGATCCCCTTCACGGTGGACGGGTCGGCCATCTGCTCGCAGATCGCCACCTTGAAACCTTGATCCAATAATTTTTGGATGTAACCGCTCGCCGCGTGATGCGGCACGCCGGCCATCGGGATCTCGTCGTCCGAATTTTTGTTGCGGCTCGTGAGCGTGAGCTCGAGAGCGCGCGCGGCCGTCGCTGCGTCTTCGTAGAAGAGCTCGTAAAAATCTCCCATCCGAAAAAATAAAAGCGCGTCAGGGTGCGCGATCTTCGCGGAGAGGAACTGCCGCATGACCGGCGTTGCCTTCTCCATGCGCGCTTCGTTTTTCTTCAAATCCGACGTTCCCTGATCCGCCACGGGCCAAGGTCTAGATCGAATTCAGCCGCACGTCAGTAGGCGTCAATAATAAGGGCCGCCGTTGACGACGACGTTGTTCAAGTCGAGCAAGACGAGGCCGGCCGACGATCCGTCGATGACGGCAACGCGTCCGAAAGACTGTAAAAACAACATGGATTGTGGCGACACCGCGCCGGTCGTCGTGCCTGCGTAGTTGATGACGAGCGGCGTGAATTGCCCTTGCATCGAGAACCCCCACTGCATGTCGCGCACGGGAAGAAAATCGATCTTGCCGGTGGAGTCCGTGCCGTTCCACATGATGTACGAGAACATCGGATTGCGGAGCGCGAGGATGCTGTTGCGATCGGGCGGCGTGAACGAGAAATCAGCGCCGGCGCGCGCCAAGCCGATCGAACGCGAATTGAGCAGCGACTCGCGGGTCTCGCACGACTGCACGCATGCGTTGTTCGCATCCTTCGTCACGTGATGCAGCAGCCCGAGCGCCGATCCGTTGGCGACCCACTCGCCGCCGGTGCGAACGTGAAATTGTACGGCGCGGTGGAAGCAACACATCGCTGCTTTCATCGCCGCGGCGTTGCTTTGATCCGGACCTACGATTTCGCGAGTGGTCGGGTTGTTCGTCTGATCCGTGTACCCATAACGACCGAGCACGAAGTGATCGTCGAAGGCTTGCCAAATCGGGAAATCACGCTGGATCGACTGATCGCCGGCGTTTCCATAAATCGCCTCGCAGGTGTTGTAACGATCGGCGGGGTCGGTGTGCGGATGCGCGGGATCCCAATCCCAGCACGTTCCGCCCGGCACGTTCGAGTCGTCCTCGGTCCAGTACGGGTCGTTCGCCGAGATGATGTCCTCGGAGAGCTGAACGTAATCGCCGACGCGATGATCGAGTCGGCTCGGCGCCGGAATTCCGTACTTCGGGAGAGCGGCCAAATATTCGTTCGCGCGCTCGGCGCCGACCTGTGCGTCCTCGACGCCGCGCCGACACATGTTCGGACCGGTGTCGACGCTGAGCGAATTGAAGTTGTCGGTGCTGCTCAGATTGCCGGAAATTCCGCTCTGGCCGGGTGTTCCGGAAAAACCGGGGAGCACACCCTCGAACGTGATGGTCCAATTCTGATTGTAGTGAGCGGTTGGATCTTCCCACGACACGCGAACACCTGGTTGCGCGTCGACCGCCGGCTGCGAGAGGAGCTTGTCGTTCGCGCTCGATGCGCCGTTCGGATACGTCGCTTGGCGCTGGTTCGGATCCGGCGCGTTCGGTGTTGCTTCGTACGACGTGTCCGCGAGCTCCGAGTACGTCGGCATCAAGATCGGGTTCGCAGTTCCGGGAATTCCAGAAAGGGAAAGCGGCGTGGCGTTGCCGCCGGAGATCTCGCTCAAGATCGGAGGCGAGACGACGTGAGGAACGTTGAGCCCCGTCGCAACGTTGTTGCTCAGCAGATATTGCGAGCGCAGACGATTGGGCGCGCTGACCGGGAAAAATACCTCTCCCGACGTGCCACTCGTAATGCCGACGCCGGCTGCCGGGGGGTACGTGAAGCGATCGCCGTATGCGACCGGCGCGTGGTACGGGTCGAGATCCTGAGCGTTGAGATGCGCCGGCTCATTGGGTGTGACCGAGCTCGTGAGCGGCACACTCGTCGTGCTGCTGAACTCGTCGTCGTTCGGATCGGTGCCCATCGGATCGGGACGACGACATGGTGCATCCCAATCGTCGACGTCGATTAGAACGACCGAGCCATTGGTGAGCGTCGCAAAACCGAACACGCCGCGGAGGCGCAACGGACCGAGCCCGATGTCGCCTTCGATGTTGAGGGGATCCGCGTTCGCACGATAGTACGCGCCCGGATCGATGGGCGGGAACGACTCACCCGCCGCTTTGTTCGGATTGCAGAGAATGCCGCGCTGAATTGCGCTGCCGTTCACGGTCGGTGAATAGTCGTGCGTCGCAAATGCGAGCGATGCCACTGGATACGAAAACGAGATGCGGTCCGGCGGTAAAAACGGATTGAGCTCGGGATGCGGACGCGTGAGTGGGACGCGAGCGGTGAGCGAAGGATTGCTCACGTCGAACACCATGATGCTGCCGCTGTCGTTCGAATCGATCGCGTAGAGATAACGCCGGTAGTCGCGCGTGGGCGGGCTCACCGCGATTTGACCGACCGCGACGCGACGCGACGGCTCGAGCTGACTCGTGGCGAGCAGCGGCGGATTTTCGTGAGGCGCGTCCGGATTCGAAACGTCGATGACGTGAATCATCGAAATGTTTTCGTCCGCGATGTAGAGCGTGGTCGCGTCGCGCGCCATGAAACCGCCACGTGGCGTGAGCACGGGAACGTCGGGAATTTGGTTTACGCCGGAGCCGGCGTCGAACGTCGAGCAGCTCGCAGCGGACGGCGGATTACCGAGGCCGGCCGGAAATGTCGGCGGCAGCTGCACTGTCGTCGAGCCTGCATCTCCACCGTCGGGACCGGCGTCGTTCGGAACCTCAATGCTGTGCGGCGTTTCGTCGAAGCCGCCATCGGCACGAATGCCGTCGTCCCACGCGGGACCCGCGGTCCACGTGGTGGGCGATGCGCCGGAGAGCTCGATCGACGAGAGAATTTTGCACCTCGTGAGCGATCCTGGGGCGATGGTTCCATCCGTAAATTGCTTGGGATCGAGCGTCAGCAGCTTTGCGGAATTCACTTCGTCGCCGGGCAACACCACCGCGATCGAATAATCACTGGGTGCTGCTGCACCGCCGTCCGCGCCCGCATCTGCGGTGCCACCATCTGCGCTCGCTCCGACAGCTGACGGCACGATCGACATCGCGCCGGGTGCCTGCGGAAGCGAGCACGCGGGCCACGTCGTGAGCGTCGGAATCTTGAAAGGCACAGGCGCATTCCCGCCATCGGGAATCGTCGACAGATCGAAATCGAACGCGCGTGAGTCGCCCAAGATCACGCGGCTGTCCATCGCGTAAATCGCTGGTTTTCCCGGCTCTGCGGCGGCAACGAAGGTCATGGTGCCGTCAGGCGCAGCGCTGATGTCGGTCGGATTTTTCCCGACCGGCAAAAAGTTGATTCCGGGAGTCGAGTTGTCGATGTCGACGACGTTGCCTGCGGTCAAATCGACGATGGCAACCTCACCACGCGTCGTTTGCGTGACGAGCGCGAAGAGATGATTCTCGAGCGTCGTGCCGTCGACGTAGATCGGTGCCGGAGTGCATTCGGATTGCGGAAGCGGTTGCGGATACACCTCGGTCACGAAGCCAGAGGCCGGATCGTAATCTTCGACGTGCATGCAAACCACGTCGACCTTCTGCGCGCGGTCGAACGAGCGCACCGGCGAATTCGGCGGCGTTTGTGCGCAGCTCGTGGTGGACACTGCTGCGCCTGCCACGAGCACCACCGCGAACGCTGCACTGAGCGCAGCAGAGTGACGAGAAACGAAAGACTGCTGCGGCTTCAATTGGTCGAACCCTTCGGCGGCGTCGGCGTTCCCAAGTTGAAGACCACCTGCTCATAGGTCGACTTGTCGGGGCGCGAGCCGTCGAGATCGATCACTTGCATGAACGATTCAGTGAAGCTCGCGAGGTAAGCAAACCGATATTTTTTCAAATCCAAATCGGGGTCGCGGAGATCTTGTGTGACGGGTAGTCGGCGCGCGACGTCTTCCATCGAGAACGGGTCGAACGCCATGGCGAACGGACCGACTCCACCGACGTCGCCGACGCGAATGATGTTTTCCATCTGCTTGGAGTCCGGGTCGTAGACGAACACGAGCGCGGAATCGAAGCAGACCACGAACAAGCGAAGCGCCAATTTGCCGTCACTTGCGACGACCGGTGCGAGATAAAGGCGCGAGGATCCGGCTGACAGCGGCAAATTTCCGAACAGCACCACCTTGTCGGGATCGTAAGTGCCATCACCGTCGGTGGACGTTTCACCGACCTCGCCGACCACGAGCGTGTCAGGTGTGCGATTGGTGAAGAAGACCCGCGCCGGAATGCGAGCGCACGTTTGAATGTCTGCGGCGACGTCTGCGGCGAGTCGCGGGGGCGTTGCAGCAGGGTTCGCGGCGGGTACTTGTATTTTACACTGAATGCGCGGTGTGGGATCGATCACGATGTCGCGTGAGTCGGTGCCGAGCGAGTTCACGGTGAGCGGGAACACGCTCTCCTTGATCAAGAACGGGCGATGCACCGACGACGGGGTCACCGCCTGAGGGCTCGTTCCACCAGCTTGATCCGTGTAGTAGCGGAGCAGATCGATTTCGGCGCTCGCGCGGCTCGTCTCGAGAAACGCCGGACGCGGCGGTTGAATGCAGGTCGTCGTGCTCGTCGACGAGCATGTGGGAAATGCGTCGGGATCGTGCGGAATCGCCACCAATGCAGTTCCGCCGGCCGCCACGCCTTCGAGGACGAATTGCAGCGACGGGTTCGTGCGTGTCGGACCATCCGTCGGGCGAAGCGTGCTCGCGAGGGGATCATTCGACTGCGCAGCAGGAACGGTGGTGAGGCCCGAAAGAAAGAGACTCGTCTCTTGCGTGCTCTGATGTGTGATCGCGATTGCGCCGCCGTCGTCGCTGAACGTCATGCCGAACGGCTCGCCCG